>DBTK01000008.1:0-286 GCA_002307015.1 Spirochaetaceae bacterium UBA1318 | reverse complement strand
CGAAGATCACCGACAGCTACAACGGGGATTTCAACACGATCAAGAACAACCTGAACCAGGCGATCGATGCGGTGAACGCCCTGGTCGCGGATGCGGCCATGCTCGCGAAGGCGGGCGTCGAAGGGAAGCTTGCGACCCGGGCCGACGCCTCCAAGCACTTGGGGGATTTCCGGAAGGTCGTGCAGGGGGTGGACGATACCCTCGACGCGGTGATCGGGCCGCTCAACGTGGCGGCGAACTACGTGGACCGGATCTCGAAGGGAGACATCCCGCCGAAGATCACCGA
>DBTK01000033.1:76888-77795 GCA_002307015.1 Spirochaetaceae bacterium UBA1318 | reverse complement strand
GCGGCTCTGCTTTCAGCTACGCGGCCATTCGGCCGCTCCGCTTCAGGCACATTTTCGCTCGCCGATGCTCGCGAATACGTCGTCAACAACAAACGTTAGATGCAATGGCCGGAATCATAAAAATAATGCTTATAGTTATATGTTCATGAATAATGATTGACATCTCATGCAGTGTATTGTATATTATAAAAAGGAGGTTTTGTATGGCAATACTACAAGTACGGGATATAGATGATCGACTTTATTCTACATTGAAAACACTAGCCAAGTCAGATAACCGTTCGCTAAGTCAGGAAGTTATATCAATTCTGGAAAAATATTTATCAAATCCTTTCGTTTACAAGAATAATCCAACAAAAGACTTTTTAGAATTAACTGGTTCATGGAAGGATGATAGGTCTGCTGATGAGATTTTAGCGGATATCAAAAATGCAAGGATAAATAGTAAGCGCTTTGAGGATCAAAATGGCATATTTGATTGATACTAATATAATAATTTATAGCATAAAGGGATATAAAACAGTTCAAGATAATTTTATAAAAAACGAAAATGTTCCTAAGATGATTTCTGTAATAACATATGGCGAATTGTTATTCGGTGCAAAAAAATCTAAAAATGTTGAAAAGAATCTTGCAGTAATATATCGTATAAAAGAGATATTTCCTATAATAGATGTTGATAAAGCAGTAATTGAAACATATAGCGGACTGAAAGCAAATATGCAAAAAAACGGGACAATAGTTGATGATATGGATCTGCTCATTGCATCAACAGCCTTAACAATGAATTATATTCTTGTTTCAAATAATGAAAAGCACTTTAATAAAATAGATGGACTACAAATAGAAAACTGGACTACTGAATAATTCCGGCCACTGCATCTAACAAAGTTGTTAACGCTCCGCC
>DBTK01000033.1:60858-76525 GCA_002307015.1 Spirochaetaceae bacterium UBA1318 | reverse complement strand
CGTCAACAACGAACGTTAGGCGCAATATGGATTGGTGTAATCGAGACATCGGTAACAGTTTATGAGCGAGACATCGGTAACACTTTCAGGATGTATAATAGGGCTTCCTTAAGGAGGCCCGAACATGCCCTGGAAGGAGATCGGTGTCATGGATCAAAAGAAAGAATTTGTGTTTCGTTCTTTAGGACGATCAGAAAGCTTTATCGAATTGTGTAAAGAGTATGGTATAGCGACAAAGACAGGGTATAAGTGGAGAAAACGATTTATAGAAAAGGGTTGGGCTGGACTTGAGGAACAAACGCGAAGACCTAAAACGAGTGGACGAGGAACAGCGGAAGAGATAGTTGTAGGGTTAATCGCAATAAAGAACAAGCATATGGGGTGGGGTGCCAGAAAGATTCAGAAGAAATATAAAGACCACCATCCTGGAGTAGCGGTCCCTGCGGTCAGTACGGTAACGAGGATATTTGAAAAGGCAGGTCTGGTAAAGAAACGACAGAAAAGAAGATGTAAACCAGATGAACGGATCCAAAATAGAATAGTACCCAAGAACCCGAACGATGTATGGACGGTAGATTTCAAAGGATGGTGGTACACCCGAGAAAAGGAACAGGTTAATCCATTGACGGTACGTGATGAATACAGCAAATACATATTGTCGATAAAGGTAATGGAAAGAGGAGATATTTTCTCTGTCAGAAAGGAGTTCGAACGGCTTTTCAAGCTACACGGACTACCTGAATGCATACGGTCAGACAATGGACCGCCATTTGCAAGTAGCTTCAATGCGTTAGGGCTAACGAAGCTGGCGGTATGGTGGATATCGTTGGGAATACACTTGGATCGAATAGATCCAGGCTGTCCATACCAGAACGGTGGACATGAACGGATGCATTTAGACATGAAGAAAGAATTGGAAGGACAGATAGACGGGAATCTAGAAGAGCAACAAAGAGTATTTGATGGATGGAGAGAAGAGTATAATACGGAACGACCGCATGAGGCGTTGAAGATGAGATGTCCCGCGAATGTGTATAAGGACTCGACAAGGAAATATGAAACGGAAGAAGAATTGATAGAATACCCAAGAGGGTATAAGGCACGAAAAGTAAATGATCGAGGTTTTTTCAATTTGTCAGGTAGACGATATTTTATAGGGAATCCATTTGCAGGGTATACAATAGGGATACGGTACAAGAAAGAAAGTAAACCAGAGATATGGTTCATGTCGGAGCTCTTGGGAAATCTCGATATTGAAAAAGGGTTGATAGTATACGAAGCGCGAAGTAAAATGATTAAAGCATCTTGAAAAGTGTTACCGATGTGATGCGCATAATTCGTTACCGATGTCTTGAGATTGGACCATGTTAGCTGTGTTGACAATTGGCTCGTGCGGGCTTCCGGTCGTCGGGCTCGCCTATGAATCGGTATAATTGTTGCTAGATGGACGCCGCTATCGCGGCGCAAGGAGAAAAACTTGAATTCAAAAGAATTGTGTATCCCCGCATATTTAAATCAATCAATAGTATTTGATATCCTTGCAATTATTGAGGATGGTTTCTCGAATATTAAAACCATAAAAAGTTCTAATACTAATTCATCATCTAATAATGTTGGTGTTGACGTAGAAGCTGATTCACAATTAGGAATTAAAAACATATTTTCCTTATTATCCATTGGGGTAAAAGGGAAATACGATCATTTTTCTGATTTAGAAAAAGGTAAAGAAGAGTATTTTGAAAAGGTTCACACGCCTGTATCGCTTTTTTGGAAGCTACGTGATTACTTGCTTGAGAACTCACTTTTACAAAATATTGATACTATTTTATCTGATACAGAAATAAAGGTTGGTACTTTTGTTGAATTTGAAGGCGTATTTCATAAAAACCCAATTGTTGAAAGTATGGAAAATATTGTTAAATTAGTGGAGTTGATAACTCGCAATAACGATTATTGATATCGATATACGAGTGACATCCTACAAAAGAGCTTTCTGGAACTCCTGAAGAAGGAACCGATAGGAGAAATAACAATAACAGAAATATGCAAATTGGCTGAGATAATCGGGAGATATTCTATAACCATTATCCCACACCGAATGATCTTCTCCATAAAATGCAAAATGAGCATTTATCGAAAATCGTTTCAGCTATCGAAAATACATTGAATAAAACTATCGTGGAGCTGTTAGGTGAAATATTCGATATTTTCAAAGACGATAGAGAGCTATATAGTATTTTATTGGGTGAAAATGAGAAAAATGAATTTTCAAGAAACTTATATTCCCTGAAGTCGATAACGTTAAAAATGAATAGAAATTATTGTATAAGTTCAGCGATGGTGGAAAAATGGACTTGGCCTATGCGTTTTTTTTCGGGTGGGTGTACACGAGTGGACGAGGAGTTCCTTTCGGGAATGCTAAACGCAACGACCCTTCATGTAGCAGAATTCGTTGAAAAAATACTATTATCCATTAATAACGATATTTCATTACTGTATATTTCTTTTCAGCTGCTGGCTATGCTGGTATCTGAAAAGGGGTAGGCGTACGGTACGCGGCCAAAGACCTTCCAAGCGAAATTTTCTTAAAATTTCGCTTGTTTTTTTTGCCATACTATGTTACATATAGAATAGTGTTGTTGGGTATTATGATACAAAGAGGCTTGTAATGGCGATCAAGTACGCGATCCTGGGCTTTTTGAGCTGGAAGCCGTTCACGGGCTACGAGCTCAAGAAGATCTTTGCCGATGCCCTGTCCTTCCATTGGTCGGGAAACAACAATCAGATCTACGGAACCCTTGTTGACCTTCACCGCACGGAGGCCGTAAGCATCGAAGTCCAGCAGCAGGAAAAGTATCCGGCTCGCAAGCTCTATACGATCACCGACCAGGGAAGACGGGAGCTACGGGCCTGGCTTATCTCGGAACCGGAGCTCCCCATCCTCCGCAGCATCGCCCATATCCAGTTCGCCTGGACCGAAGGCCTTGATGGGACCGAACTCGACAACCTGTTTGCTTCCTATGAGCGAATGATCGAGGCCCAGGTTCTCATGTGCCGGGAAACGATGGAGAGGGGGAACCTCGAGCCGAACCGAAGCGCGAGGGAGCATCTGATCTGGCGAAGCATCAACGAGTACCATATCGCGTTCTACGAAAACGAGCTTTCCTGGACGAAGACCCTCAGGACGAGGCTCAAGGAGTTCGCATGAAAACACTGCCGCTCTACAAATCGGACGAGGGCAGACGGATGGTCCTGGAACTCCACGACACCGTCCTCTCGCACTGGCCGCTTCCACTGGAACGTATCCGGATGAAGACGGGAGCCGGCGAGACGGCGGTCTTCGCCTTCGGGCCTTCGGCCGGCAAGGCCGGGAAACCGCCTCTCATCCTGCTCCACGGGACGCTTTCCAACTCGAGCATGTGGATGGGAGATGCCGCCGTCCTCGTGCGAGGGAGGTGGGTTTACGCCGTCGACATCCCCGGTGAGCCGGGGATGAGTGCCGAAACGAGGCTGGACTGGCAGGGCGAAGGTTCGGCAATCTGGCTCGCCGAGGTCCGCTCCGCGCTGGGGCTTGGCGAGCACCAGATTCTCGGCTGTTCGATCGGCGGATGGATCGGCCTCACCTATGCGGCGGGGAACCCCGTCGGACTCTCGGCACTCGCAATGCTCTGTCCTTCGGGAATCGGAAAGACGAGAAAATCCTTCATATTCAAGGCGATGATCGCGATGGCGAGGGGGAAGCCCGGCCTCGAGTCCCTGTCCCGCTCGCTCTACGGGGATTTCGACCCCCCGCCGGAAGCGCTCCGCTACGGCAGCATGCTTTCGGAGGCGACGAACGCGAGGATGGAGGAGCCTCGACTTCTCTCCGACGACGAGATCGCTCGAATCGGCGCGGGGCTGTTTCTCGCCTGCGGCGCGAAGGATGTTCTTTTGCACTCAGGGGAATCGGCTGCGAGGCTGAAACGCCTGCAGCCTCGATCGGAAATCCATCTCGTCCCAGGGGCCGGTCATGTCCTCATGGGTCTCGGCGAGCGGATAGCCGCGTTTCTGGACAGTCACGGGGAGGAGGGTGCCATCCCCGATTGAAGCAGGCACGCCTTTTCTCCCGTCGTCATGGTATGGACGACGAAGAGGGGCCTTTCCCCGAATTTCCCGGGATCGACGAGGACGATGTCCTGATCGAATCGGCCGGTCCGCATTTCGGGACCCGGTACCTCTATCCCTACCAGCGCCTCGTGGTGAGCAACGTGATGGAAGCCGCGCTGGGACGGGACGGGGAGGAATCACCCTATGCGAGGCAGGTCGTGATCCTTCCTACGGGGGCGGGGAAAAGCCTCTGCTTCCAGCTTCCGGCCCTCCTTCTACCCGGACTGACGATCGTCATTTTCCCGCTGTTGTCATTGATGGCCGACCAGGAACGTCGCCTCAAGAAAGCGGGCGTCGAACCAGGTCTCCTGAGAGGAGGACAAACCCAGGCCGAACGGGATGCGATATTTGACGGGATCCGCTCGGGCCGAGTCAAGCTGATCCTGACCAACCCAGAAACCCTCGTGACACCGGCCGTCGAGAAATCAATCGAAACGCTCGAATTGAGTCATCTGGTGATTGACGAGGCCCACTGCGTATCGGAGTGGGGCGAGAGTTTCAGGCCCTCCTACCTCGAGATCGGGCCTTTCATCGCGAGGCACGACCCGACTGTGGTGACGGCTTTTACCGCAACGGCTTCTTCCGTGGTCCTCGAAAAGGTGAGGAAACTCCTTTTCGGCGAATCCTCCGTCCACCTCATCGCCGGGAATCCGGATCGGCCCAATATTTCGTACGAGGTCCTCCCGACGCTCTCGAAGAGCCGCGAACTTTTTGGCATTGCGAAGAACTGCGAACGGCCCCTCCTCGTATTCTGCCGCTCACGGGACGGAGCAGAGATTACCTCGAGGAACCTGAGGGAACGGGTGGGGACGTCGGTTTTTTTCTACCATGCGGGGCTTACCCGGGAGGAGAAAAAACTCAGGGAGGAGTGGTTTTTTTCATCCCGCGACGGGGTTCTCTGCGCAACCTGCGCCTACGGTCTCGGGATCGACAAGCCCGACATCAGAACCGTCGTACACCGGGACGTGCCGCCATCGGTCGAGGCCTACCTCCAGGAATCGGGGAGGGCGGGACGTGACGGCCTTCCCGCACGGGCCATCCTGCTGCGCTCGAGGGAGGACGACGAGCGGCTAGCCCGCCTCGAGTCCGATACGGACCGGGAGAGGATGAGGGCGATTATCGCCTACGCCGACGATTCCTCGAAATGCAGGCGCGAGGTCCTGCTCTCCCTCCTCGGCGCCGAAAGCGAAGCCTGCAGCGGCTGCGACGTCTGTTCCCGCACCCAGAGGAAGGTCCCATGCGAGACGGAGCAGCTCGGGACTTTCATCGCACGGAATCGGAGGCGGTTCGGCAGGGGTGAGCTGAAGGCGGTTCTGAGGGGGGCAACGGCTCCCGATCTCATCGATTCCGGGTTCGCCTTGGAACCGGGGCGCCGTCTTCTCGATGACTGGTGCGAGGACGATGTCGAGGAGGCCGTCGGGGAGCTGATCCGTCAGGGAACCATACGCGTGGAACCGAAGGGCTTCTGGAAGGGTTCGATCGGGGTCGGTCCCCGCTACTCCTCTGAACGGCCTCGGTTTTTCAGTTTCTTGACGAGGGTTTTGAAGTAGAACCGACGTGAGGCCTCGGCCATCCGATAGGCGGCGTAGGGGATCGCTCGCAGCGGATAGTCCCAGCATCCGGCTCGGTGGACGATGGAGCCGCCGAACCCCGTCTTGAAGCGGTAGAGCCCGTGCATGGGATGGTTAGGGTCGTCGTTCGGGGGGATGCCGAAGAAGTCGTAGCTCGAGCATCCTGCCGCTTTCGCGTCGAGTATCGCCCGCCACTGGAGGCCGTAGGCGGGCATGCGGTTCCTCTCGGCGTTCGAGGAAGCCCCGTAAAGATAGACGGCCGTTTTCCCGGTAAAGAGGGTCACGATGCCCGCGATGTCGCGTCCATCGACGCTCGCCATGTAGAGCCTCACCTCGGGCGCCCCCTTGCCGTACTCGCGCGCGAGGGTGAAAAGGCGGAGATAGTAGTCCTTCCCATGCAGGGCGATCCGGTCACGCTTGGAGGTCTCCCGGTAGAGCTCGTACCAGGAATCGAGGTCGCGCTCGTCGCTCAGGCGGATCTCGACGCCCTTCTTTTCGGAAAGCTTGATGTTGTATCTCGTCTTGGGCTTCATGCCCGCGAGGATCTCATCCTCGCCCCTCGAGATGTCGAGGAGGACGGTATCGGGGGGCTGGACGTCCATCGACGCTTGCACGAGCGGACGGGAGAGCCCGGGCCGAGCGCCCCCCTCCCCGACGGTGTACCAGGGAAGGTCGTATCGGATAAAGATGCATCCGCGCGGCAGTTTTGTCCGGAGAGCTCTCGAGAGCAGGACGAGGAATTCGGTCCGCCGATCGGGGCTTGAAGCCGGCGTTCCTTCGGCTTCCGTCGGGACTCCGGGATCGAAGAGAGGGCCATGGGGAAGGTAGGCGAAGGAAAGCCCTCGGAAGAGCCTCCGTTCGAGGACGAGGATCCGTCCCGAGCAGGACCGTCCGTCGTCCCCTTTCCCGGTGAAGGCGAAGCAATGCCGTCTCCAGCCGAATTCGCCCTTCAGCTCCCCCCAGAAATTTGTCTGAAGAAATGAATCGCCGGCGTCAAGCAGCCGAGGATCGCTCGTTTCAAGGTCGAAACTGTCCATGCCACTTCAGCCCACGTCGCCGTCGCGAACCTTCTCGAGGGCGAAGGGCTCGCCCGAAGCGAGCAGCCGCTTTTCTCCGACGAAAACGACACCGCCCCGTGCGGCGATGGGCATCGAAAAGAACGTGTCGACGTCGATCTCGGCGGCAGGTTCGAGGGCTGCGGGATCGTCGCCTTCGAGGCAGACCCTGGTTCCCGTCGCCGCGTTCGGGGCGGAGAGGACCTCGACGATCTCGCCGCCGGCTCCATCCGACGAGCTAGCCGCGAGGAGCATGCCCTGGCTCATCACGCCGCGGAGTTTCGCGGGCTTCAGGTTCGAAACGAGGACGATGTGGCGCCCGACGAGTTCCTCGGGGGCGTAGTAGGGGACGAGGCCCGAAACGATGGTTCTCGTCTCGGTCCCGACCTCGAGGGTCTCGATGTAGAGCTTATCGGCCTTGGGATGTTTTTCGATGGCGACGATCTTGGCCACCCGGAGGTCGACCGCCTTCCTGAAGGCGGTTTCCAGCTCGGTTCCGGTGAGAACCGGCTTGGGCTCGTGGACGGGCGGACTCGGGGGCGTAGCGGGCTTCGGCTCGGGTGCCTTCGTTTCCTGGAGCTTGGCCTCGTCCCGCTCTTTCCGCTCGGCCTGGCTTCCGGAGAAGCGGGCGCGGAGGTCGGCGACGAGGTCGTCCTCCATCTGGGCGAAAAGGATCTCGGGGGTTCCGATCGCTGTTAACCCGACGGTCGAACCGAGGGCGTCCCATTTGAGGCCCGCGGGACCGACCTTGAGGCCGAAGAACGCGGCGATCCGGTCAGCCGTCCCCGGAAGGTAGGGATGGATGAGGATGGCGAGATCCTTGATCACGTAGCAGAGGTCTCGGATGAGGATGGCCGCGGCGGCCGGATCCTCGTTCCGCTTTTTCCACGGCTCCCCATCCTGGAAGGTCTTGTTGGCGAACGAGGATAGGGCGAACACCGTTCTGAAGGCCTCGCGAAGCTCGGCCTGTTCGAGAAGGTCACCGATCCGTTTCTCGTAGTCCTTGACGGTCGCCCAGAAGGCGGGATTGGGCTCGGCCGCGGGCAGGGCGCCCTCGTAATATCGGCTGACGAAGGTCAGGGTCCTGTTCACGAGGTTGCCGAGGTTGCCGATGAGCTCGCCGTTGTATTTTTCCTGGAAATCCTTCCAGGTGAACAGGGCATCGGCCTTTTCGGGCCTGTTGTAGAAAATGTAGAACCGCCACGCGTCGGCCGGAATTCCCGATTCCATGGCGTCCGAGCCGAAGACCCCGATCCCCTTGCTTTTCGAAAACTTGCCGCTTTCGTAGTTGAGGTATTCGGTGGAGGACATGTGGTGGAGCATCGTCCACTTCTCGCCGGTGCCGAGCTGGGAGCTCGGGAAGACGACGGTGTGGAAGGGGATGTTGTCCTTGCCGATGAACTGGAAGAGCTCGACCTCGTCGGGATTCTTCCACCAGGATTTCCAGTCGTCGGTGAGATTGGCGGTGATGGAGACGTAGCCGATCGGTGCGTCGAACCAGACGTAGAAAACCTTGTTGCGGAAGCCGTCCTTGGGAACCGGGATGCCCCACTTGAGGTCGCGGGTGATTCCCCTCTCTTTAAGTCCGTCGCGGATCCAGGCCTGGGTCATCTGGATGGCGTTGTTCGCCCAGTTTCCCTCGACGGAGGCCCTCTTCATCCACTGTTCGAGCTTCGGCTTGATGGCCGGCAGGTCGATGTAGAGATGGTTCGTGGAGCGGAGTTTCGGGGTCGCTCCGCAGGTCGAGCACTTCGGCTCGACGAGCTCGGTCGGCTCGAGGAGCTTCCCGCAATTCTCGCACTGGTCCCCTCGTGCGCCGTCGTAGCCGCAGCTGGGACAGGTTCCGCGTACGTAGCGGTCTGCAAGAAAACGGTTGCAATGCTCGCAGAAAAGCTGCTCGATCGTATGCTCTTTAATGTAGCCGTTCGCGTCCAGCTTCAGGAAGATGTCCTGGACGATCTCGGTCTGCTTTTCGGTCGAGGTTCGGCCGAATTTGTCGAACGATATGGTGAACCACTGATAGATGGCGGTGTGGAGCGCGTTGAACCGGTCGCAAAGCTCGCGGGGTGTCACGCCTTCCTCGAGTGCCTTGGTTTCGGTCGCGGTACCGTACTCGTCGGTACCGCAGACGTACATGGTCTCGTAGCCCCGCATCCGGCAAAAACGCGCGAACACGTCGGCCGAAAGCACCTGGATAAGGTTGCCGAGGTGGGGAATATTATTAACGTAGGGCAGGGCGGATGTGATCAGGCGTCTTTTCATGGTTTTTCACTATATGAACGCGTACGCGCGATGTCAAGGCGTTTCGGCTTTCGGGTTGACAACGGGGCATCGGCTTTGTATATTGATACGTGCGTCATCGGTTCGCCGGGGTCGCACACCAAGGAGATCGGCAATGGCACAGGCAAGCAAGAACTCACGTACCACGGTCGCAACGCAGAAATTCGTATGTTCCTGCGGCGGCGAGGTCAAGATGAAGACCGTCCTCGAGAATGGCCGGTTGCACAATATCGCGCGCTGCGAAAAATGCAGCCGCACCGAACGGCGTCCTCGCGATTTTAACTGATTGACGGCGTTCGAAACCGGAAGGCCGCTCGCGCGATGAATGTCGCGTCGGGGCGGCCTTTTTTTTTGCTACCGGCCCCTCGTTGCCGCTTCCATCGCTTCCTCATCGTGCCAGGCCTGGACCTGGGACGCGATCATGTCGTGGGCGAGGGAAAGTGCGGCGGCGCTCTCCTTTTTCGATCCCGGCGCGGGCAGGACGGCGAGAACACGGGTGCGGTAGCGGTTGTTCCTCAGACTGGAGAATATCCGGCGCAGGTTCGAGATCCGGTACCCGCCGTCGATGGCGACGACGAGTATCGGCATCGGCACCGATTCGAGGAGCTTCCGGAAACCCGCGGTATGGAAGGTGCCGACCTCCCCGGTGCGGGACCTGGTCCCCTCGGGGAAAATCATCGGGCACACGGTCGAGGTTTTCAGTTTCAGGGCGAAATCGTCGATGGCCTTCATCGACTGGGCGATGTTGCTTTTCCGTTCGACCAGGCAGTGTTCCTGAAGCCTGAGGGCGGGGGAAACGAAGGGTATGCCCCGGCCGAGCTCGTTCTTGGCGATGAACCGGAAGTCGTACCGGTTCAAAAAATGGACGAGGTTGGGGATATCGGCGATGCTCTGGTGGTTGGCCACGAGAAGAAACCGTCCGGGAAGGGGTTCCTCGACGGCGGATTCGAATTCGAAGCGGGCCTTCGAAAAGGTTCCGACCGTCACCAGGCAGAGGCGGGCGGCTTCCTTGATGAGGTGTTCCGACAGGGCCAGGCCCTTCGCCTTTCCGAAAAGCAGGCACTGGATCCTGAGCCTTACGCCCAGCCAGATTAGGATAAAGAGGATGCAGAGGAGAGAGAATACAGCACTCATGCGGGGTTCCTTCCTGGGCCCACTCTATCGGGATTTTCAGGAAAATGAAAGGGAATAATCTTATATTGACAACGATTAGCTAATTTGATAAGGTCTAAGGCTGTTACCGAATCTCATCATGCTACGGGGGTATTTTCTTTGGCCGTAAAAAATAAATCCGCCGTCAAGGCCCATAAACAGAGCGAAGACCGGCGGCTCAGAAACAAAATGGCAAAGAGCAAGGTTCGCACCTGCGTTAAGTTATTCGTCGACGCCGTGCAAGCCAAGGACAAGACGCTCGCGGACGAAAGGTTCAAACTTTTCGTCAAGACCATTGATACCGTGTCCCGAAAGGGCATCATCAAGAAAGCAACAGCAGCTCGCAAGAAATCGAGGCTGAACAAGTTGTTCAATTCGATGGCGGCGGCTCAATAAGGTTCGTTCTCGCGTACTGCTTGTGTCGAACAGCTGCTGTCTGAAGCAGCTGTTTTACTAAAATGGTATCCGTAGAGTTCGACATGAGAGGGTGTCATGGCCGAAAAATTAACGAAAGCTGAAATTATCGAAAAGCTTTTTACCGAAACCGGATTGAACCGAAAGGATATCCATGCGGTCATCGACCGCTTCCTGGAGGAAGTAAAGGCCGGTTTGGTTGACAATAAGATAATCGAGCTCCGCGGTTTCGGTACATTCGAGGTGAGAACCCGAAAGGGCAGGGCGAAAGCCCGGAACCCGAAGACCGGCGAGATCGTAAAGGTCGATGACCATGGCGTCGCCGTCTTTCGTCCCGGCAAGGAACTGAAATCCGTGCTCTGGGACGTCGTCGGGACCAAGGACTGATGAAGGGACCGATCGCAAGGCGATCGCCGGGCGACCGGTTCCTTGATATCGGTCTTCTCGCGTTCGCCGCCCTCCTTTTCGCCGCATCGTTTCCCGGCCTCATCTTTCCCGATGGATTCCCCATTCTTGCCTACAGCGCACTCATTCCCGTTTTTCTCGTTGTCCGAAGGGCCACCTGGATATGGATCGCGGTTTACGGCCTCCTCTACGGGTTTTTCGCCTATTCTCTCTTCAATTTCTGGCTCGCCGCCTTCCACCCGTTGACGATCTTCATCGTCAGCGGCATATACATGGCATATTTTTTCCTACTTTTTCCGCTGTTGAAGCTCGCGGATACCGTTTTCGACGACTATGGGTACCTCGCGCAGTTTCTGCTGTGGATGGGCTACGAGTACCTGAGGACCCTGGGCTTTCTCGGCTATCCATACGGCATCCTGGGCTATTCCCAGTATCCCTTCATTCCCCTCATCCAGGTCGCCTCCCTCGGCGGAGTGTGGGCGGTATCGGCTCTCGTCGTCTTTCCCTCCTGTTTCCTCGGCGCGGCATTCGGGAACGGCAGGCGAGGAATCGGGCGTTTCATGAAAAAGCACCTGCCCGAGACGATTGTATACGCGGCGGTGTTCGCCGCGGCCCTCGTCTACGGATTTTCTTCCCAGGTGGACTACTCGGCGAGCCGGAAGTGGCGGCCGGCCCTGATCCAGCAGGACGTCGACCCCTGGAAGGTCGGGGTGGAGGCCTACGGCGGATATTTCGCCACCCTGAGGGGGCTTTCCGCGAAGGCGCTTCTCGAGAAACCGGACATCGTCATCTGGTCCGAGACGGCCTTCGTTCCGGCGATAGACTGGCACCAAAGGTACCGCAGCGACGTCGATTCCTACTACCTCGTAAAAGGCCTCATCGACTACCTTTCCACCCAGAGCGTTCCGTTTCTCGTCGGAAACGACGATGGAAGGCTGGAAACGCTGGAAGACGGGACGGAAGGCCGCGTCGACTACAACGCTTCGATCCTTTTCGTCGGGGGGAAACCCGTCGAAACCTACCGGAAGATCCACCTCGTTCCCTTCACCGAGCATTTTCCCTACCGCTCGAGTCTTCCCTGGGCCTACGACGCCCTGGTCCGCGCCGATACCCATTTCTGGAAGGCGGGAACGGTCGCGACGGTCTTCGAGTCCGGCGGGGTCAGGTTCTCGACACCGATCTGTTTCGAGGACGTTTTCGGCGACCTGTCCAGGACCTTCGCGAGGAACGGTGCCGACGTGATCGTCAACATGACCAACGATTCCTGGTCCAAGTCGGTCGCCTGCGAGAAGCAGCACGCGACGATAGCGATTTTCAGGGCCGTCGAGAACCGCCGGAGCCTCGTGAGGGCGACGAACGGCGGGATCACCTGCGCCGTCGATCCGAACGGAAGGGTCATCGCCCAGCTTCCGCCCTTCGTCGGGACCTACCTCGTTCCCTCGATACCGGTATACCGAGGTCCGGAAACCCCGTACACCCGTTGGGGGGATTTTGTCGGCGTCTTTTTCGCGTGGAGTGCCGCCCTCGTTCTCGCGGCGGGAATCGTCCGCGCATCGGTGCGCAAAATTGCCGCAGTGAGATTTCCAGGGGCCAAGAGTCAAGATTGACAGATTCTGGTTATTATAGGACAATACAGTCGAAAGGGTAATCAATGGAAGACAGAAAGCGCATCCTCATCGTTGACGATGAACAGCTCAACCTCGATTTTTTTGACCTGATGCTTTCCCGACTCGGGTTCATCGTCGAGAAGGCCGATTCCGGTCAGGCGGCCCTGGATATCGTACGGAAATTCAATCCGGAATTGATCATCCTCGACAATATCATGCCCAAGCTCTCGGGCTGGGAAGTTACCAAGATACTGAAAAGCAATCCCGAATACGCCGAGTATTCCGGCATACCCATAATCATGTTTTCGGCGATGGACGACGTGAAGGACAAGATCGAGGGCTTCGAACTCGGAATCGAGGACTACATCACCAAGCCCTACAACTTTTCCGAGGTTCTCGCCCGTATCAGGACGGTTCTGAAGAAACAGGCCCTCATCAACCAGCTTGAAAAGCGCGAAGCGAGGATCAAGCTCTCCGAAGACCTGAAGGACTATCTGGATGGCTTCGTAGCCTCGGTCGAGGATCCGCTCAAGCGGGTTCGGGAGGCGAGCCTCGCGGTGAAGTCGGGCAAGACCGATTCGGCGGACCGGCTGGTCGGGGATTGCGACATCGCCCTTGAAAAGATCGCCGAACTGAAGAATACTATCGAAACCTATCGCCTCGCGGAGGGTGTGATCAAGAAATCCGAGATCGGCCTCAAGGCGCTGGAGAAAAAATTCCAAAAGGAATTCCAGCAGAAAGCCGCCACTCCCTGACCGCTTCCCGATATCGTTTTTCAGTCGAACCGGACGCGAGCCTGAGCTCCGTTCCCATAGAGGAATCGTTTCGATGATTTCTGAACAGAAACGCAAAGTTTTGGATGCCTTCTCCGAGGGACGCAAGCTGTACAAGCTCATGCAGTTCGGCGAAGCCCTGAAAAAGTTCGATGAGGCCCTTCTGTCTGATCCCGAGGACGGGCCATCGAAGGTTTATTCCCTTCGGTGCAAACACTACATCGAGAATCCGCCCCCCGAAGATTGGGACGGCGTATTCGTCATGACCACGAAATAGGCAGGCTTTCCATGAACAATAGAGTCCGCGACCGGAACACCGAAATCGAGATTCGAACGACGCTCGGAAAGGAAACCGTCTTCATGGGGACCTTGCGGTTCACCGAGTCGCTCAAGATCGACGGACGGTTCGAGGGCGACATAGACGCGACCGGCTTCCTGTTCATCTCTCCCGATGCCGAGGTTCGCGTCCAGCGGATCAAGGCCTCCTCCATCATCGTCGGCGGAACGGTGTACGGGGACATGGAGGCGATCGACAAGGTCGAGCTTCTGCCGAGCGCCAAGGTGTACGGCAACGTGAAAACCTCGAGGCTCCGGATCGCTGACGGGGTTGTTTTCGAAGGCAGCTGCGAGATGATCAGGTCGGCATCGACCGTGGATATCTTCAACGGCACCGTCGATGACGTCAAGAAATCGGTTCGGCAATGACCGAATGATGTCGACCTCTCCGTTCGCCTGGTCGGAAGGGACGATCGACGCCGAGTCGGTCGCGGTCGATACGCGCCTGCTTTCGCTTTTGCAGCGCTCCCATCTCGTGCTCGCCCTCGCCGAATCCTGCACCGGGGGGCTTGCGGCAAAGCGCATCACCGACATCTCCGGTTCTTCTTCGGTGTTCTGGGGCGGGTGCGTAACCTACTCGAACGAGGCGAAGGAGAGGCTGCTCGGGGTTCCCCGAAAGACCCTGGAGGATTTCGGGGCCGTTTCGGCCGAGACCGTCAGGGCGATGGCCTCGGGCCTCGTCGAGCTCTACGGGGTGGATGCGGCCGTTTCGTTCTCCGGCGTGGCCGGACCGGACGGCGGCAGCGAGGCGAAGCCGGTCGGAACCGTGTGGATATGCGCCGCCCTGGGGCCGCGAACGGTCGAACGATGTTTCCATTTTTCGGGAAACCGGAAATCGGTCAGGGAACGTGCGGCGACGGCCGGTTTTCTGATGCTCGAGGCACTGGTAACCCGGGACGTCCGGCAATAAACCCCGTGAGGCTTTTTTTAAAGTCGGCTACCTTTGAAAAAGCCGCCATATCACATCAGTGATTGGAGTTTTTTTCAACCTTTATTGACATCTCGAGGGAGAGCAAGTATATTGGCTTTATTCGATACATTTTTTATTTCCAATCCTATCGCGGTACAAATACCTTTACCAATGATACAGACGATTTTTGATTGTGGAGAAACCAGATGGCAGTAGTCCGTAAAAGACGCGTGACCCTCAAGGCCGACGGTTCGGGCGAGCTTCCCTTGCAGGAAGAGACGAACGCGGGGTATCTCGATCTCCCGGGCCTGGAAGAGCGCGAGCCCGACGATATCCGCCTTCAGACCGAAGAAGCCCCCGTCGAGAGTACCGAAGAAAATCAAGCAACGGCAGATGAGTATCAGGAGCAGACAGAGCTTCAGTCGGACGATCGCGAATCGGCTGACCAGCGTTCGGCCGAAGAGCGGCCCTTCTCCGACCGGTCCAATGGCGGCGTGCGGCCGATCGCCGGCCGGACAGGCACCGATCGAGGGACTGGAGATCGAACGATCGCAGATCGTCAGGAGACGAGGCCGAACGGCGAGCACTCGGGCGAGCCCTTCGTGAAACCGAAATTCAAGCGAAAGGTGAGGGTCGAGCTCGTCAAGGAGCAGCCGGAGCAGCCCGAAGAGGACAAGCGCGGACAGTACGGCAATCCCCAGGTGCAGGCCGAGTCCCGCGCCGGCGAGGCGGCCGGAAAGCTGGACCCGAATCAGGAGAGGAAGGAGCCGATCCATCGGTTCAACGAGAATCGGAGCGAAGGACGGGATGAGAACCGTGCGAGGCTCTCGATCAACGACCTGACGAGGATGAGCATGCTCGAGCTTCGCGAGCTCGGCACGAAGATGGGGATCAGCCACGAGGACCTCATCTCCCTGAAGAAGCAGGAAGTCATCTTTTCGATACTGAAGGCCCACACCGATCGCGGCGGCATCATCTACGCCTACGGATCCCTCGAGATCCTGCCCGACGGCTACGG
>DBTK01000033.1:60158-60596 GCA_002307015.1 Spirochaetaceae bacterium UBA1318 | reverse complement strand
CCGACGGCTACGGCTTCCTCCGTTCACCCCAGAACAGCTACCTTCCGGGTCCCGACGACATCTATATATCTCCTTCCCAGATACGGCTTTTCAACCTGAAGACCGGCGATACCGTCTACGGTCAGATCAGGAGCCCCAAGGAGGGCGAGCGGTTCTTCGCGATGCTTCGCGTCGAAACCGTCAACTACGACGATCCCTCGGCAGCCCAGACCAGAATTCCCTTCGACAACCTGACCCCGCTCTATCCGAACCAGAGGCTCAATCTCGAGATCCCGTCCGAGGACATCTCCACCCGGATCATGAACCTCTTCTGCCCGATCGGGAAGGGCCAGCGGGGACTCATCGTCTCCCCGCCACGAACCGGAAAGACGATACTCCTGCAGAAGGTCGCCAACTCGATAACGGCCAACCATCCCGAGGTCTACCTGATCGTGCTGC
>DBTK01000033.1:59714-59888 GCA_002307015.1 Spirochaetaceae bacterium UBA1318 | reverse complement strand
TCATCGACGAGCGGCCCGAGGAGGTTACCGACATGGAAAGGACGGTCAAGGCCGAGGTCATTTCGTCGACCTTCGACGAGCAGGCCACGAGGCATATCCAGGTCGCGGAGATGGTCCTCGAGAAGGCGAAGCGGCTCGTCGAGCACAAAAAGGACGTCGTGATCCTGCTCGACT
>DBTK01000033.1:59238-59381 GCA_002307015.1 Spirochaetaceae bacterium UBA1318 | reverse complement strand
TCGGGCGGCGTCGATTCCAACGCCCTGCACAAGCCGAAACGGTTTTTCGGCGCGGCGAGGAACATCGAGGAGGGCGGAAGCCTGACGATCATCGCCACCGCCCTGATCGAGACCGGCAGCCGGATGGACGAGGTCATCTTCGA
>DBTK01000033.1:56652-58964 GCA_002307015.1 Spirochaetaceae bacterium UBA1318 | reverse complement strand
TTCAAGGGCACCGGCAACATGGAAGTCAACCTCGACCGGAAACTTTCCGATCGCAGGCTCTTCCCGGCCATCAACATCAAGAAATCGGCAACCAGAAAGGAAGAGCTTCTCCTGACCGAAGAAGAACTCCAGAAGATCTGGGTCCTCCGCAAGGTGATCAACCCCATGGAGGATACCGAGATAATCGAGCTCCTTATTGACAGGATGAAGAAAAGCAAGAATAATGAAGCCTTCCTGCGGTCGATGAATACGACGACCGTCGGGGAATAGGCATCAGGTGGGAGGCACTATGAAAGAAGGAATCCATCCGAAATACGACATGACGACAATCACGTGCGCTTCCTGCGGGAACGTGTTCGAAACCCGTTCCACGGCGAAGAATATACAGGTGGAAATTTGTTCCAACTGCCATCCTTTCTTTACCGGCAAGCAGAAGCTCATCGATACCGCCGGCCGTATCGAGCGTTTCAACAAGAAGTACGGAATCAAAAGCTGACGTTCCGCATTTACGCTCGAAAAAGGCGAACCCCGACGGGTTCGCCTTTTTTTTTGCCAGCACCCCGGCTCTGGCCGGCATTCCGCTCGGACAGAGCCGGCCGGGAGGCTAGTCCGCGGTCTCCTCGTCGATCCGATCGATGACCCACCTGTTCGCCTTCACGTCGCGCTTCAGATGAAATTTCCTGTCCATGGGCTTGGCGAGGGGCATCGCGTTCGGTTCCTTTTCCGAGCGGTTCGGTATCCAGTAGGTGTACCTGACGCGGATGGTCGATTCGGCCGATCCCAGGCTCGCCTCGACGAAGTCGAAATCGGTCGCCCCGAACACCTCCATCTCGGTGCTGGGGGCGGGCTTCCCCCGCTTGACCCAATCGGGTGCGGAGAGGAAGGGATTCTTGCCCTCCTGGGCGTAGCGGACCCGGTTGATCACGTACAGGTTCATGACCGTGTTGATGTCGTTCTTTCCCGCCTTGGCCGTCACGCATTCCTCCATCAGCTCCTGATCGAGGGCGTTGAGACCCTTGAAATAGGTCTCCACCACGGCGGTCGGGGCGATGCCGATGGTGTGCTTTTCATGCTTCGAACCGACGAAGGACGAGACGATGAGGGCGACAGCGACGATGCCGACGGCCGATCCGATGATCAGAGAGCGATGCCTGCGGAGGAACCGCTTGCGCGAGACCCGGCGGTTCGAGTTCTTCTCAAAGAGCGCGCGTGCGGCTTCGTTCCTTTCGCGGCCGGCGGCGTCGAGCTCGATTCTGAGGGAGGCGATCGAATCGGGGGAAAGGGCGGCTTTCCAGTCCGCGAGGCTCGGGGCTCCGAGCATGGCGGACCGGTCCCTGATGGTCGCGGCGCTCTTGCCCGTGGCCGCTCCGGCGAGGGCGCGGTCGACGAGGGCGGCGAGATCCCGCCTCAGGTCCGGCTGGGCGAGGGCGAGGGGAAGGAAGGCCTTGTCCCTCTGGTTCGCGGCTATCTCCTCGACGCTCGCGCCGGGAAAGGGGGCCGTCCCGGCGAGGGCCCGGTAGAGGAGGGCTGCCACGGTGAAGGAGGCGGCGGATTCCCCCGTCCGGTCCGGATGGATGAAGGGAGCGAAACTCCCGGCGGCCTCGGCATCCTCGACCAGGACGGAAACGGCGTCGACGAGGGTCGAGGGCAGGAAGAGGACGGAAACCCCGTCGTCGAGGATCAGGGATGGGTTAAGCCGTTCTGGCAACCTCCCCGCCTCCTTGAGGGTGACGAGGGCCCGCACGGTGGCCGCGACCGCATCGACGAGGCCCGATTCAGCCCGGTCGAGAAGGGAAGTCCCCGAAAAATCGGGCCCGAGGTAATGGATCTCGCCGTCGATCGGCTTCACCGAATCGATGCGCCATTCCCGAATTTCCGCTCCGTTCACGATGAAGCCAGGTTCGGCCTGAGCCTGGACCGACTTGGAGGCTACGAAGGCCTTTTCCCCCTGGAGGGAGTTGACGGCGAGGAAGACGGTCTTCGATTGTTCGATTCGACTGATGAGGGGTTTCATGTGCGCAGTATACCGCCGAACCGCCGGGACGGCCACTACCCGCTACGCGATCCCGGGCGCGGTCGACTACACGGATGATAAGTTTTTTCCGTTTTCCATTGATTTAATGGCGGCTATCGGCTATACCATGAACTACCATGGACAAGCTGATCATCAAGGGCGCGCGCGAGCACAATCTCAAGAACATAGACCTCGAGCTTCCGCGTGATAAACTGATCGTCATATCGGGATTGTCGGGATCGGGAAAATCCTCCCTCGCCTTCGACACCATTTTCGCCGAGGGGCAGCGCCGCTACGT
>DBTK01000033.1:31148-56382 GCA_002307015.1 Spirochaetaceae bacterium UBA1318 | reverse complement strand
AGCGCCGCTACGTCGAGTCCCTGTCCGCCTACGCCAGGCAGTTCCTGGGCCGGATGGACAAGCCCGACGTCGACTATATCGAGGGCCTCTCGCCCGCCATCTCCATCGAACAGAAAACGACCCACCGGAATCCGCGCTCAACCGTCGGCACGGTCACCGAGATATTCGACTACTTCCGTCTCCTCTACGCCCGGATCGGCATACCCCATTGCCCGAACTGCGGCCGCGAGATCCACGAGCAGACGGTGGATCAGATCATCGACACGATCATGAAATGGCCCGAGGGAACGAAGGTCCAGGTCATGTCCCCCGTCGTGAGGGGGAAAAAGGGCGAGCATCAGAAGATCCTCCAGGACGCCAAGAAGGCCGGTTTCGCCAGGGCCCGGATAGACGGGACGGTCGTCGACCTCGACGACGAGGCTGCCTTGGACAAGCAGAAGAAGCACACGATCGAGATCGTCGTCGATCGGCTCAAGCTCCAGGCCGAGGCAAGGACGAGGCTTTCCAGTTCCGTCGAGACGGGACTCGCGACGGCCGACGGCAACCTCATCGTCGCCTTCGAGAACGGGAAGGATAAAAAAGAAGAGTTCTTCTCCCAGAAGAACGCCTGCCCCATCTGCGGGATCTCGATCCCGGACCTCCAGCCCCGGCTTTTTTCCTTCAACAGCCCCTTCGGCGCCTGTCCGGAATGCACCGGGCTCGGGGCGAAGCTCGAGTACGACCCCGACCTCATCATCCCCGACCGGAACCTCTCCTTCAACGAGGGGGGCTGCGTGCCGTACAACCCCGATTCCAACTGGAACCGGAGCCGGTTCGAGGGTCTGGCCAAGCACTACCGGTTCAGCCTCGACACCCCGTTCAAGGACCTGCCCAAGACGGTCATGGACGCCATCTTTTACGGAACCGACGAGCCGATCGAGGTCAAGTACGAGAACCGGGACAAGACGGGGAAGTTCGAATACGAATCGAAATTCTCAGGCATCTTCGAGGACCTGAAGAGACGGTACAACGAGACGAACTCCGAGGGCATCAAGCAATGGCTCGAGCGGTTCATGACCGAGAAGCCCTGCGACGCCTGCAAGGGAAGGCGGCTGAGGCCGGAAGCCCTCGCGATTACCGTCTCGGGAAGGGACATCTGGGCCGTCTCGAGCCTGAGCGTCGAGGAATCGCTCAAGTTCTTCGAATCTCTCGACGTCAAGGAGACGGACCGCCAGATCGCGAAGCAGATCCTGAAGGAAATCAACGCCCGGCTCTCGTTCATGAAGAACGTCGGCCTCGACTACCTGACCCTGGAGAGGAGGGCGAGCACCCTTTCCGGGGGCGAAGCCCAGCGGATCAGGCTCGCGACCCAGATCGGCTCTGCCCTCGTCGGCGTCCTCTACATCCTGGACGAGCCCTCGATCGGCCTCCACCAACGGGACAACCAGCGCCTCATCGACACCCTGCTCTACCTGAGGGACATCGGCAACACCCTCATCGTCGTCGAGCACGACGAGCAGACCCTGCGGACGGCCGACTACCTCGTGGATCTCGGTCCCGGGGCCGGAGTCCATGGCGGCTTCATCGTCGCGAAAGGCACGGTCCAGGAGGTGATGAAGGTCAAGGAAAGCCTCACCGGCCAGTACCTGGCGGGGACCCTCACCATCCCGAAACGCGAAACGAGGCGGAAGGGGAGCGGCAAGTCGATCATCATCCGCGGGGCGAGGGAACACAACCTCAAGGGGATCGACGTCGAGATTCCCCTGGGAACCTTCACCTGCATCACCGGGGTCTCGGGCTCGGGAAAATCGACCCTGCTTTCGGACCTGCTCTATCCCATCCTCTCCAACCGCATCTACCGGACGAGCTATCCCGAGGGCGCCTACGACTCGATCGAGGGCCTTGAGCACGTCGACAAGGTGATCAACATAGACCAGAGCCCGATCGGACGGACTCCGAGGTCGAACCCTGCGACCTACGTCGGGGTGTTCGCCGGCATTCGGGACCTCTTTTCCTCGCTGCCGGATTCCAAGGCCCGGGGTTTCAAGCCCGGCCGGTTCTCCTTCAACGTCAAGGGCGGCCGCTGCGAAAGCTGCCAGGGCGACGGAACGATCAAGATCGAGATGCAGTTCCTGCCGGACGTCTACATCACCTGCGACGAGTGCCACGGCAAGCGCTTCAACCGCGAGACCCTCGAGATCCGCTACAAGGGAAAGAACATCGCCGAGATCCTGGACATGACGATCGAGGAAGCCTCGGAATTTTTCGGCTACATCCCGCACATCGCGAGAAAACTCGAGACCCTGCTTTCGGTCGGCCTGGGCTACATCAAGCTGGGGCAGTCGGCCCTCACCCTTTCGGGCGGGGAGGCCCAGCGGGTCAAGCTCGCGAACGAGCTTTCCCGCCGATCGACGGGCCGCACCCTCTACATCCTGGACGAACCGACCACGGGACTCCATTTCGCCGACGTCAAGCAGCTGATGGAGGTGATCCAGCTTCTCGTCGAGGGCGGCAACACCGTCGTCATGATCGAGCACAACCTGGACGTGATCGAGCAGGCCGACATGATCATCGATCTTGGACCCGAGGGGGGGACGCGAGGCGGCGAGATCGTCGTGACCGGAACCCCCGAGTCGGTCGCCGAGTGCGCGAAGTCGTATACCGGCACATATCTGAGGGATGCGTTGAAAAAAAGAAGGTGATTTCGATCGGGCGGCGGACACTGATAATCCTTCTCTGGGGCGTCGGCTCCGCATGCCTGACCGCGCAATCGGGGGGATCGTATCCGCCGTCGTCCACGACCGGTTCGGCGGCAAGTTTTGGCCTATCCCCGTCCGGTTTAGCTACCGGTTCCGGCCAGTCCCCGTCCGGTTCGGCGGCGAGTATCAGCCAGTCCCCGTCCGGTTTAGCTACCGGTTCCGGCCAATCCCCGGCAGCTGAGGCGACCTTCGGCGCGGCGGCGACATCCTCGACGGATGCCGCGGCGGCTTCCGGCTCGGGCGTTTCGGTCCCAGCGTCACCGGCGGCTCCGCAAGTGCCGAGCGAGAAATCCCTCGTCGACTCGACCCTCGACCTCGATATCCGGACCGCCTCCTACTACGAGCTCGTCGCCTGGTGCCGGTCCCTCGGGCTCGATGAGCAAGGCACGAAGCAAGACCTCATCGCGAGGATCCGTCAGGCCTACAAGCTTCCCCCTGGCGAAGCGGCGACGGCCAAGAACGAGGGGAGGACCATCACGGTCGAGTCCGCCCAGCAGACCTCGTACTTCTCCGTGAAGGAGGCGAACGAGGACTACGTGAGGCTGAGCGGGGGCGTCGTCGTGATCCTCCGTGACGACAAGACCTCGAGCGTCCACCGGATCGAAGCCCAGGAAATCCTCTTCAACAAAACGAAGAACTACATCACGGCGAAGGGCAAGATCGTCTATACCGTCAAGAAGCCGGACACGACCGAGTACTTTTACGGGGACTCCCTTACCTTCGACCTCAACACCTGGAAGGGCGACTTCCTCAACGGGATCAACACGAGGCCGGTGAAAACGGGCACCGACAGCCTGACCTACTATTTTTCCGCCGATTCGATCGACAAGAACGAGGGCTCGGTCCTGGTGCTCAACAACGGAGAGATCACCTCGAGCACCGCCGATCCGCCGAACTATACCCTCAAGGCCAAGAAGATGTGGCTGCTCGGGCCGAACGAGTGGGCGGTCAGCAACGCCATCCTCTACGTCGGAACCATCCCCGTTTTCTACATGCCGTACTTCTATTACCCGGGAGAGGAGATCGTCTTCCACCCCGTTTTCGGCTACCGGCTGAGGGAGGGAACCTACGTCCAGACGACGACCTACCTGATCGGCAAGCGCCCCGAAAGCACGACGAGCTCCTCCCTGCTCACGATCGGCAATTCGGGGGCGACGAACAACGAGAAGGAGCTGAAGGGCGTCTTTCTCCGAACCACGGACAAGAAGAAAACGACCCCCGACACGACGGACAGCCTGAAGATCCTGGTCGACGCCTATACCCAGCTCGGCTACATGATCGGGACCGAGGGCCACCTCACCACGGCGGGAGCGCTGAAAAGCACCGACTTTTCCCTCTACCTCGCCAAGAGCCGGACCATCCACGTGCCGACGACGGGCTACTACACCCCGTACGCCGACGACGGGGTATCGGACTGGAACGACGGCTACTTCGGCACGAAAAGGGAGCCGATCCGCGTCGGGGAGTCGCTGAAGTTCAGCCTCCAAGATTCGGGGGCGAGTTTCAACGTCTCCATGCCCTTCTACACCGATCCCTATGTCATGACGGATTTCGGCAACCGCGCTGAACGCCTCAACCTGACCAATCTCCTTTCGGGCACGAAGGACACGGTTTCGACGAGTTCGATCACGAGCTATACGATGAGCGCCGACGGGGCCTACACCCCGACGCTTCCCTTCCTCTCGCCCTGGGTGTCGAACATCTCCCTGAGCCGCGTCGCCTCTTCCCTCAGCTGGACGGCGAAGACGAATTCGGACACGATGGATGACTCCACCTATTCCCCCGAACGGGAATTCTTCCTGCCCAACATCTTCACCGTCGTCGACTCCTCGATGACGATCGGCGGCACCCTCTACCAGTATCCGGAGGCCGCTCAGGCCCCCGCCACGACGACGACGGTGAAGACCGTCACGAAGGACGAGAAGCCCAAGGACGCCACGGCCGGGGTTTTCAGGTCGCCCTGGGATGGCAACCAGGCTCCGGCGGGTCCGGACACGACCCAGGCGACGCCCAGCCAGAGCTTCGACATGGATTTCAGGAACGTGGATCCTGTTTCGGGCCTGCCGCTTCCGGTCATCTCCGATCCCTTTTCGGCCAAGATCTACTACAGCCTCAACCCCCGATTCGGTTTCGAACAGCACTACGACACGACGACGCCGACTTCCCCATCCCAGGTCACCTTCGATCCCCAGCAGACCCTGAGGTCCTCGCGATTCTCCGGAGACCTCACCTTTTCCCTCGGGCTCTACGGCCAGCTTCTCGGTCTCACCGACACGATCTCGGTCGCGACCCAGCAGCAGACCCACCCCTATCTCGATTCAAGCCTGGGGGATTCGTCCATCGCGAGCATCAGAACGGGGGATTATTCGGCGACGAATACCAGGTTCACCGACCAGTTCAAGCTCATGAGCCTTCCCTTCCAGAACTACTCGCTCTGGCAGAATACCGGGATCACCTATACGCTTACCACGCTGCTGTTCGAGCACAAGTACGATACGACGAGCGACGTCGCGAATCCCCGCTACCTCAACGACAATTTCAAGTGGACGAAGGATTACGTCACCGGGCACTCGATAGCCTTCAACCTGGCCGTCCAGCCCTGGAGCCAGCCCCAGAGCCTGAACCTGTCCTACACCCTGCCTCCGCTCAATCCCTCCTTCGTGCCAACGCTCGCCCTGAGCGACGGCATTTTCAAGGCGACGGCGACGACCAGGATTTACAAGGACGACGACCACGTGACCAACTACGATCCCCTCGCGATGACCGCCGCGGCGCAGATCGACCAGAAGGATTCCTTCCAGCAGACCTTCAACTGGAGCTACGACCACTTCAAGCCCGTGTCCGCCGTCTCGACCCTGACCGTGCCGCCCTTCGCGACGGGGCTCACCATAAAGCAGGCGACCGAACTCAGCCTCCAGCCGGGGGCGGTCTGGGTCGAGAAGGGGAGCGAGGCCTTCAGGCCGACCGACGTCACCTTCCAGTACAAGGATTCGATCAAGCCCGACCCGTTCTGGAAAAACCGCATGAGGCTGTCCTTCGACATCAGCTCGAACCTGGCGATGAACCTCATCCAGTATACCCAGTCCACCCTCGATTTCGGCTTTACCGTGAATTACTCGATCGACCGGTTCACCGACCTGTCCTTCTCCTCCTATTCCCTGAACTCGAACGTGTACCGCTATTTCCCCTTCCTGTACAAGGACAAGCTCTACGTCGACAGGCCGGCCATCAACCCCCTGAGGGATATCCTCTATTCCTTCGACTTCTTCAATTCGGCGAACCGGGAGGCCTCGCTGTTCAAGCTGAAGACGGTGACGGCCAAAATCACCCACCACCTGGACGATTGGGACATCAGCTTCGCCCTTTCGGGAAAGCCCGTTCTCAATACCGCCGTTTCGCCCCAGCGTTACGATTTCCAGACCAGCTACAGCTTCTCGCTCACCTGGCGGTCGGCCTCCGAGATCCACGCGAATTTCTCCAAGGATACCACCGGCGTGTCCTTCGCCCCCCTATCGGGCAACTGATCCGCCGATCGGGTTTCAGCCCCTCGGTTCGCCTCGAGGCCCCGCCTTCCCCCGACGTTTTCCGTCGCCCTTTCTTGACATTTTCTTTTCCTTATCTGTATGCTGTTTCCAGAGTGAGGGGTTTTTGAGTAGCACGGAAACAATAGTCCTTGATGATCCTGGGGTTCTGAGCTCGGTTTGCGGCTCGAACGATCAAAATTTGAAGACAATCGAACAACTGCTCGGCTGTCCCGTGCTCTGCCGCGGCAACGAGCTCACGGTCGGGAGCAACGACGAGGCCGTACAGACGTTGTTCGCCCAGATCGTCTCTCAGCTCAGGGAAACCCTCGAAGGCGGCCTCGACGCCTCCCCTGATACGGTCGTGGCGATCCACGATGCCCTGAAATGCGACGGCTGCGAGGAAACGGCCGAGCTTTTCAAAGACGCCTTCATCAAGATACCCAACGGGTATACCCAGGTTTTTCCGAGAAGCTACAACCAGGCCTGCTATATCGGCGGGCTTTCCCGCAAGGACATCTGCTTCTGCGTCGGGCCCGCGGGGACGGGCAAGACCTTCATCGCCGTCGCCTACGCGCTGAAGGAGATCCTGACGAGGACGAGGAGAAAGCTCGTGCTGACGAGGCCCGTCGTCGAGGCGGGGGAAAACCTCGGTTTCCTTCCGGGTGACCTCGGCCAGAAGATCAACCCCTATCTGAGGCCGCTCTACGACGCGATGGAGGCCCTGATACCGGTGGAGCTCGTCAAGCGGCTCGAGGAAAACGGAACCATCGAGATCGCCCCGCTCGCCTACATGAGGGGCAGGAGCCTGAACAATTCCATCATCATCCTCGACGAAGCCCAGAACACGACGAAAGAGCAGATGAAGATGTTTCTCACCCGGATCGGCGAGGGTTCCAAGGCGATCATAACCGGCGACACGACCCAGATAGATCTGCCGCGGAAGGCGGAATCCGGCCTCCTCCACGCCCTCCAGATTCTCGGCTCGATAGAGGACATCCAGTTCAGCTACCTGAACGCCCACGATGTCGTCAGGAATCGTCTCGTGAAACGAATAATTCAAGCGTATGAAGAAGAAAACAGTTAACCCGGCGGACCTCGCGGCCCGCCTCGCCGCCTATTTCAGGCAGCAACCGGCGCGCAGGACCCAGGTCCTTGTCCTCGTGTTGTCCTATGTGTTTCTTCTCGCCATCCTCGTCCTCTTTTCGCCGTTCAGCGTCCTCTATGCCCGGTTCAACGCCTCCCGGTTCGAGTCGGGCCGTGTGGCGGACGAGGATGTCATCGCCGACCGGGAATACTCCTACGTCGATGAGGAGGGCACCAGGACCAGGATCGAGGCGAGGCTGAAGCTGGTCCTGCCGGTCTTCCAGGTGAACGACGCGGTGACCCGGACGATCATGGACGATTACGCCGATTTCCGGGGCTTTTTCCTGAAGGACTCGGCCCACGAGCCGAGTCCTGACAAGCTCTTCCTTCGCCTCCAGACCGAGAGACCCGGGGCCTTCACCGCCGATGAGGCGAAGCTCATCTTCAATTTTCCCTCGCGGGAGCTTCTCTACAGCCAGACCCAGCGCCTCCTCGCCCAGATTCTGAAGCGGGGCATCGTAGCCTTTCCGAAACAGGGGCTCGAGCCCTTCAATCCCGAGTATATCGAGATCTGGCGGTGGCAGGGGGAAAGGCAGGAGAGGGAGGAGATTCCCGTCACGAGCGTCCTGACGGTGGAGAATTTCTCGAGGATCATCGCCTCCGAGATCGGCGGGGCGAAGGCCATGACCGTTTCGATGAAGACCGACCTCATCCTGCTGAACGCCTTCATCAGAGAGAACGCCTTTTTCAACGCCGACCAGAGCCTGAAGAATTTGGATCAGGCGAGGAAGTCCGTCGACCCCGTCGTCCGGAAGATCGTCAAGGGCGAGCGGATCATCAGGAAGGGCTTCATCGTCACCGATGCGGACGTGCAAAAGGTCAAGGCCATCGGCGCCAATTCGATGAAGGCCAATTCGAGGCCCTTTTTCGGTCTCGCCCTCTACCTCCTGATGCTCTATATCCTGGCCTTCATATTGCTGCATCGTACGGTTCCCGCCCCCGGGATTACCCCGCCGTTCTTCTATTTCTTCCTCGGAATCGGGGTCCTCTACCTGACCCTGGCCCTGCTCTTTTTCCGGTTCCTGCAGCTCCCCTCGAACCTCACGATCGGCATCCTCCTGCCGACGGCCCTCGTCGCCATGGCCGTCGCCCTGATGCTCGGGACGAGGGCCGCCATCTCCTTCTCCCTCGTGATCTCGCTCGCGACCATGCTCGTGACGGACCAGGACGTGGTGTGCTTCCTCTTCTCCTTCCTCTCCGCGGTGGCGGGGACCGTCGTCGTCAAGAACATCGAAAAGCGCATCGACCTCGTGAAGGCCGGGGCCGTCCTCGCCGTCGTCGATTTCTGCCTGGTCATCGTCCTGGACCTCTTCAAGACCTACAACGCCCTCGAGTCCCTCGGCGCCGGGTTCTGGGCCTCGTTCAACGGCTTTTTCTGCGGCATCTTCACCATCGGCTTCATGCCGATGTTCGAGCAGATGCTCAACGCCCCGACCCGGTTCAGACTGATCGAGCTTTCCGACCTGAACTCGCCGGTGCTCAAGCGTCTCCTGACCGTGGCCCCCGGCACCTACAGCCATTCGGTGATGGTGGCGAACCTCGCGGAGTCGGCCTGCAAGGACATCGGGGCGAACGCCCTGCTCGCCAGGGTCGGCTCCTACTACCACGACATCGGCAAGATCGATTCCCCCGAGTACTTCATCGAGAACCAGACCAACTACAACAAGCACGACGACCTGAAGCCCCGGCTCTCGGCCACCGTCATCAGGAGCCATGTCAAGATCGGCGTCGAGAAGGCGAGGCAGATGAGGCTCCCCGAGGCGGTGATCGATATCATCGCCGAGCACCACGGGAACGGGGTGATATCCTGGTTCTACAACCGCGCGATCGAGGACGCCGAGGGCGGGGAGGGGGCGGTGAACTCGGACGACTTCTCCTACAACGGAACCCCGCCCCGTTCGAGGGAGGCTGCCGTGGTCATGCTCGCCGACACGATCGAGGCTGCCACGAGGACGCTCAAGAAGCCGACCCTGGTGAAGCTCGAGAAATTCATCGACGAGCTGGTGATGGACAAGATCAACGCAGGCCAGCTGAACGAGGCCGACCTCACCCTGAAGGATATCGAGATCGTGAAGAAGACCTTCGTCAAAATTCTCGCGGGGCATTTCCATTCCCGCATCGAGTACCCCAAGCCGCGGGAGGCGACCTGATGAGCGTCGTCGACGTCCTCGTCGAGGGCATCGAGCCGCCCTCATGGCTTTCCGCCGTGGAGCCCTTCGCCACGAAGGTCCTCGATCGTCTCGACCGCGGGAACTGGGAGCTTTCCCTGCTTCTCTGCGGCGATCCCCTGATCCGGGACCTGAACCGCGAGTACCGGGGCAAGGACGAGCCGACCGACGTGCTTTCCTTCGAACAGGGCGACGGGTTTCCGCAGCTGCCCGATCCCGAGGGCGGCTTCATAGCCGGGGATATCGCCATCTCGCTCCCCGCGATGGAACGGAACGCGGAAAGCTTCGGCGTTCCGGCGGGGGAGGAGCTGAAGCGCCTGATCATCCATGGTATACTGCATCTGGGCGGCATGGACCATGCCGATAACTCACCGGAGCAAGAGATGCTCGTCCTGCAGGAGAGCGTGCTCGCGGAACTGTCGAAGGAAAGGATATTTTGAAACGAGAGGGATTATTCAGACGACTATTCGAGCAGGCAAGGCCAGAATCCAAGCCGACTTCCGAGCTCGCCACGGAAAAAGAGGACATGATCAGGGGCGTCGTCGAGCTCTCGGAGACGACGGTGAAGGAGGTCATGGTACCCAGGATCGACGTGCTTTTCCTGCCCGTCGACATCTCCGTCGACGGCCTTCTCGAACGGATCGAGGACAACCAGCATTCCCGCTACCCGGTCTACCGGGATACGATCGATAACGTGATCGGCGTTCTCTACGTCAAGGACCTGCTTCGAGCCATGATCCGCAAGGAGGATCTCAAGCTCGAAACCATCATCCGAAAGCCCTATTTCGTGCCCGAAAGCAAGAGGATCGACTCTCTCCTGAGGGAATTCAAGCGTCGCCACGTCCACATCGCCATAGCCGTCGACGAGTACGGCGGGGTGTCGGGAATCGTCTGCCTTGAGGACATCATCGAGGAGATCGTCGGCGACATCCAGGACGAGCACGACGGCCAGATCGAGGATTGGTATACCCGCCTCGACGCCGGACGCTTCCTCGTCGCCGGCGCGGTGCCGGTCAAGGACGTCAACGCCCTCGTCCCGCTGGCCATTCCGGAAAAGAAAGATTACACGACCCTGGCCGGCTTCTTCCTCTACGAATTCGGACGCCTGCCGCACGAAAAGGAGGCCTTCGAGTGGAACGGCTTCCGGCTGTCCGTCGAGAAGATGATCAAGCGCCGCATCGCCCTGGTCGAAGTCGCCCCGGCCCCGGGGCCCGGGCCGCACGCATCATGAAGAACGTCGCCGTCAACAAGAGCGTCACCCACGATTATCTCGTACTCGAGACGTTCGAAGCCGGCCTGGCCCTCGTCGGCAGCGAGGTGAAATCGGTGCGCGCCGGCCGGATCAGTCTGAAGGAAAGCTTCGCCGAGGTCCGGGCCAATGAGGTCTTCCTCGTCAAATGCCACATCAGCCCCTACGAGGCGGCCAATATCTTCAACCACGATCCCCTGCGCGACCGCAAGCTCCTGCTCCATCGCCGCGAGATCAAGCGGCTCGCCGGTAAGACCCAAGAGCGGGGTTTGACCATCGTCCCGACCCGGGTCTTCCTCGGAGACCGGGGCCGGATCAAGCTGGAGATCGCCCTCGTCCGGGGCAAGCGCGAGCACGAGAAGCGCGAAGCCATCAAGAAGAGGGATACGGACCGGGAGATCCGGGCCGCGCTCAAGAACCGGTCGCGCTGAACGCGGCGGCCAAGCGGACCGCTTCCTCCATGCTCCGGGCGTCGGCGACGCCCTTCCCGGCGATGTCGAAGGCCGNNGATCGTCGGCGACATCCAGGACGAGTTCGACAACGAACGGGAGGACATCCTCAAGATCGGCGACGGGGTCTGGCTCTGCGACGCGAGGGTGAACATCGCCGACCTGAACGAGGAGGTTCCCATCAGCCTGCCCGAGGAGGATTTCGACACCCTCGGAGGCCTCGTCTTCGACCTTTTCGGCAAGATCCCGGTCAAGTACGAGAAGGTCGGCTTCCGAGGCCATGAGTTCATCATCCAGGACATGGACGGCCACAAGATCAATACCGTGAAGATCGTGCTGAAAAAGCAGGAGGGCGGGGTAGCGTCGTGAACGGTATAAAGCGTTCCCTTTTCATTGTTTTCGCCCTCATCCTCGCCGCGGCGGGCTTCGCCCAGTCGGCGTCCATCGTCGAGCAGTACAAGGCGGCCAAGCAGGCCCAGTTCGACGAGGACTATTTCGGCGCCGTCGAGGGCTACCTGACGGTGCTGAAGCAGAATCCCGCCTACCTCGACCCGATGCGCGGGCTCGCCGAATGCTACTACCAGCTCGACGAGTACGACGAGGCACTCCGCTGGGCCCTCCAGGCCGAGAAATACGGCAAGGGCGAGCTCGACCTCGTCAACCTCGAGGCCTACATCCGGATTGGGCTCCAGGATACCGCCAGGGCCGATACCCTTTTCCGCTCGGTCCTCGACCGCGAGCCGAACAACCTGGACGCTCGCTTCGGCCTGGCCGAACTCGACCTCGCCAAGGGTAGGACGAGGGCGGCCCTGGAGAAATTCCGGGATACCCTCGCGTTCTCCCCCGACAACAGGCGGGCACTCCTGTCCCTGGCCCTCTTGAGCCGGGCAGCCGGAAACGACGCGGCCGCACGGGGCTACATCGAGCAGGCCCTGAGGCTCCACGGCGACAATCCCTACGTCCACTATTTCGCCGCCTATCTCGCGACCCTGCAGAAGGATTTCGACACGGCCGAGAAGGAGGCGAAGGTATCCCTGGGCCTCAAGCCCGGCTTCGACGAGGCCCGGGGGCTTCTCGGCTCGGTCCTGTACGAAAAGAACCGGTTTCAGGACGTCGTCGACCTCGAGAAGGCGAGGATCCGGACGAACCGGAAGAACAAGGGCGCCTGGTTCACCGTAGGCCTCGCTCAGTTCAGGCTCGGCCGCATCGACGACGGGATCTATTCGCTCCAGACGGCCGTATCCCTCGATCCCGAGGACGAGACGGCGAGGGCGGCCCTCGAGATGGTCGTGAACGTCACCAAGCCCATGGAGGATCCCGTCCGCTCCCCTCTCGCCGACTTCCATTTCGCCAAGGCCCGCGATTACGAGGCCCGAAACATGAGCGGCGAGGCCCTCTTCGAATACCGTCGCGGAATTCGGGCCTATCCCTATTCGCGCGACGGCAGGCTCGAGTACGCGGCCCTGCTGAAACGCGCCGGCCTCTATTCCCGCTACCTCTCCGAGCTCAATTTCCTCAAGTCCATCGGGAAGACCGACAGGAAGGTCGACGACGAGATCGAGAACTATTCGAGCCTGATGCAGGACAGGCTTCCCGGTCTCTGGAAGGTCAACCAGTTCAACCTCGACAAGCCTCTCTACTCGATAGCCGTTTTCTACGTTCCGGGGGCGGACAACGTCACCCATGTCGCCGGCGACGAGATCCTGACCGAATACCTGGCCGACGTCTGCGTGCATTACGGCAGACTCAAGGCCCTTCCCGGCCCCTACGAGGCTTCGTCCTTCGCCGCCGCATTCCGGACCGCGAGGACCGAGGGCGCCGATTACTTCCTGATCCTGCACGCCGACGAGAACGAACGGGACGTCCAGCTGACGGCCGACATGTACGTCGGCAGAACGGGTGCCGACGCGGCGAGGTTCACCGCCTTCCGAACGGGCAACGAGCGCATCAAGAAGGCGGTGAAGCAGATCGCCGACCAGGTCTACGCGGCCCTGCCGCTCCGCGCGACCCTCCTGGCGAGGAAATCGGCCCAGGTGCTGATCGACGCGGGCGCCACCGATGGGGTCAAGCCGGATACGAAGCTCGTTCTGGTGAAGAAGGGAGGACTCGTCGTGAAGAGCGACGGGGTCGGGCTCGTCTACGGGGATGCCGATGTCCTCGGGACGGTGACCATTTCGGCGACCGACGAGGAGATCGCCTCGGGGACGATCGAACGGAACGATTTCTTCGACCGGATCAACCCTGGCGACGAACTGACCCTTCTGGATGCGAAGAAGCCCCCCCAGAAGAGCGAGGCCGTTGTCTATCCCGGCATTCTCGAGGTCATCCGCCGGATCCAGTAGCCCCGCCGATCAGTCGTGAAGGTCGGTCAGGAGATATTCGACCCAGGGCTGGCAATCCGCGTAGTAGCTGTCCTGAACCTGGAGGAATTCGAAGAACGAGGCTTCCTTCTGCCCGGTGAAGAGGTAGGCCTGGCCGAGGTAGAAGTGGGCCCGCGCCGTGGTTTCGGGCGTCCGGTGGAGGGAGAGGAAACTTTCGATCTGATCGACGCAGGCCGCCCAGTCGCCCTTCCTGAAGCTCTGGTCGATGATGAGGGCGAGGGTGTACTCCTCGCCGAGGAGGCCGGGCTTCGTTTCAGCGCCGAGTATGGCGGGGCGGGGCGGGGTCCGGCGGACGGATTCGAAGCCTCCGGTGATCGTGTCCATCGATTTTCGGGTTTCGGGCGAGACCGGCCTGGGCTTGAGGTCCTGCACCGAGCTTTCGGGGAGGGGCAGGCCCGAATCGACGCTCGTGGTGAACTGGAGGTAGGGAAGCGGGGTCGAGCGCGACATTGGCGAGACCGCCGGAAGCCCGATGCGGAAGGCCCCCGCGGGAATACTGACCGGATTCGCCGTGGCATTGGCTCCGGCCTGGAAGCCGAGGTCCCCCGACTTGAGGAGTTCCTCGTCGATGATGGCATAGTAGTATTCGAGCCCCGGAACGGGGTAGTCGATGAAACTGCCGTCGATGTCACGGAAAACGGAAACGATGGCGGCCCCGATGAGGGACCGGGTGTCGGAGAAGGGCGCGGTACCCCGGTACAGGATCAGGTTCCTCGTTTTCGAGGTGGAGGAGTAGCGGACGACGATGGAGTCGTCATGGACCAGGGCGGTGATCCGGGAGATGGAGGCGAGTCCCTCCGACGTCTTTGCGGACGGGGCCGCCGATCCCGAAGGAGCCGGGGTTCTCGCCGATGGCTGGGCCTGGGCGAGGCAAGGGGAGGCCGAGACGAGGGCCGCAAGGGCGAAAACCGGTAGCATTCGCAATCGTTCCATGTCAATATTATACTCGGCAGGGAAGGGTCGATTCCAGAGCGGGTTTGACAGAACGGCGTTTTTTTTTTACTCTATAGCCATGTTCGTATCCGTCGTGATCGATATGGGCAACGCGGACGGCTTCAGGGAGGTCTCCGACCTCCTGCTCCAGTTCGGATTCGAACGCAAATCGAAAAGCGTTTTCGAGTCGCTCGCCGTGTCGGATGTCGATCTCGTCCGGCTGAAGCGCGACATCGATCGCAAGACCGATTTCTACGATTCCGTCCGTATGTACCAGTTTCCCGTCGATGGCACGCTCGCCATAACGGTCCTGAAAGAAAACAAATGGCGGCGCCTCATTGTACGGCGTCAATGATGACCGGAAAGGAAAACACCATGCTTTCAGATATTACGCAGCGAATCGCGACCCTCCGCTCGGGATGCCAGGAAACCTGGAGGCGTCTTTGACCCGGACGAAATCCGGAAAGAGATCGCGGAGCGAGAGGCCCTGACGGCGGATTCCGGGTTCTGGAACGATTCCGGAGCCGCGGAAAAGGTACTTTCGGAGATCAAGCAGCTGAAAACCCGGGTCGAGCCCTGGGAGGCCCTGAAGAACGAGGTGGAGGATCTCGCCGGCTATTTCGAGATCGCCATGGATGAAAAGGACGAGTCGATCGGAGCCGAGCTCGAGGGTACCCTCGCCGGGCTCGAAAAGCGGTTCGACGAGATGACCGTCCTCGAACTTCTCTCGGGCCCCGTCGACCGGAACGCCGCCTTCATGAGCATCCATGCCGGGGCGGGCGGGACCGAGGCATGCGACTGGGCTGGCATGCTCTACCGGATGTACTCGCGATGGGCCGAGCGCCACGGCTTCGCCGTCGAGGAACTCGACATGCTCGAGGCCGAGGGCGGGGTGAAGTCGGTGACCATCCAGATCACCGGGCTCTACGCCTACGGCTACCTCAAGAGCGAGTCGGGCATCCACCGCCTGGTGAGGATCTCGCCCTTCGACGCGAACGCCCGCCGCCACACCTCCTTCGCCTCGGTCTACGTGTTTCCGGTCCTGGACGATTCCATCGACCTCGACATCAAGCCCGAGGAACTCAGGATCGATACCTACCGGGCGGGCGGGAAGGGCGGCCAGAAGGTCAACAAGACCGATTCGGCGGTCAGGATCACCCATATCCCGTCGGGCATCGTCGTCCAGTGCCAGAACGAGAGGAGCCAGTACAAGAACAAGGCCTTCGCGATGAGCGTCCTCAAGTCCAGGCTCTACACCTTCTACAAGGAAAAGCAGGAGGCCGAGAACGAGCAGTTCGCCTCCGAGAAAAAGGATATCTCCTGGGGCAACCAGATCAGGTCCTACACCTTCCAGCCCTACACCATGGTCAAGGACCATCGGACCAAATTCGAGGTCGGGAACATCCAGGCCGTCATGGACGGCGACCTGGACGGCTTCGTCGATTCCTACCTCCGGTGGGCGAGGGGCGGCGAGCGGGAATGAGGGGGAGAAGGGCCATCGCGATAGTGCTCGCCCTCGCCTCGGGACTTGCATGGGGAGCCGCGGCTTGGGCCGAATCCCCCGACGCCGGGCCCGCGGCCCCGACCGTCAAGGATGACCGCAAGTCGTGGACCTGCGGGTTCTATCGCCTGGAATCCGCGGGGCTTTCGGTGTCGGATTCCTATCTCGCCCAGTCCCTTCCCCTCGGCGTCATGGAAACCCTCAGGCCCGTCTCCGAGGCCACGCTGAAGGACGACGCCGGCGGCTACCGGGCCTCCAAGTATGCCGCCGAGCTCTTCCGTCAGGGCAAGCTTCTCGCCGCCCTGAGGGCCCAGCGCGACGCCCTCGCCTTCGGCACCGACGACGCCCGCAAGATCGACACGGCGAGGAAAGCCGCCGAGTCGAAGATAGCCGACGCGAGGAAGGCTCTGGACGACCTCTCGGCTCAAGGCCCCGAGGTTGTGGAGAACCTCCCCGTCAAGCCGATCGCGCTCAAGCCTGACGCCGATGCCCCGCTTCCCGTCCTCGGGCTGAAGGACCTGAGGATCGAAGCGGTTTCGAATTCCCTCGACTATCTTTTCCATGGGAGGCTGGAGTCGATCCAGGGCTACTACTATCTTACCTTCGCCGCCTACAGCCCCTACCGTGAGGCCGACGTCCTCGTCATCGAGGACGCCTTCGCCGCCGACGACGTCGACGGGGCCACGACGAGGCTCGCCGCCGAGGTCTACGCCTTCCTCGCCGGGAATCCCCCGGTCCCCTACAAGCTCGAGGTCTCTCCCGATACCGCGAGGATCTTCGTGAACGGCAGCTTCGCCGGTACGGGTTCGCCGACCCTGCTGCTCGATCCGGGCGCGAAATCCTCTGTCACCGTATCGGCCCCCGGCTTCGACGACTTCGAGTTCGAGGTGGGGCCGTTCAGGGCCGACTCCGATAGCTCGACGGGCCGGACCGTCGTTCTCGAGGCGGTGCCCGTCGACAGCGCGACCGTCGCGACCGATCCGCCAGGGGCAACGATCTACATCGACTCGAGGTTCGCCGGCACGGCTCCGGTGGACGTCATGAAGCTTCCGTCTTCGGTCACCGGATTCGCGACCATGGAAGGCTACGATCCCTCCAGGTTCATCGTGGGCGAGAAATCCCCCGCGGACCTGTCGGTCGCCCTCCACTTTCCCGATCCGAAGACCACGGTCGCCGCCACGAAGGACCGTTTTTTCGCGGCCCTCGGCTGGTTCGTGGTTTCCCTGCCGGTGACCTTCATAACCATCGGAACCTACCAGCAGCAGACATCGTACGCCTCCTACATGGGTTCGACCGGCCTGTCACGGGATTTCATCAACCGAGGCAACCTTTCCTATTACATGGGCGCCGGTTCGGTCGCGCTGAACGTCGGTACCTTCATCAACTGCATCTTTCGGTTTCTCGATTACATCAAGGCGTCGGAACGGTGACGTCGACGGATTTGCGGGGGACGAAAGGCCTCGGGCCTTTCGCGAACCCGCTCAAGGAGACAACATGGCGAAGCTGAAGTTCGCCCAGCGCCTGAAGGAGCTTCTGGGGCTCGGCGCGGGAAGCGATGAATTTTTCGACGATCTGGCGGACGGCCTCGTCGAGGGTGATGTCGGAGCCGTGGCAGCGACGGAGATAACCGACGCGCTGAGAAAGCGCTGCCGCGAGAAACACATCGACGGCCGGGAGGCGATCAGGGCCGAGCTGAAGGCCATCCTGGGAACCTACGGCAAGGCCGTGAGCCTCGCGCCCGATCCCGCCAAACTCAACGTGTTCCTGGTGCTCGGCGTGAACGGCGTCGGGAAGACGACCACCGTCGCGAAGCTCGCCGACTACTACAGGCGAACCTCGGGTATTTCGAACCTCGTCCTCGCCGCAGCCGACACCTTCCGGGCCGCGGCCATCGACCAGCTCAGGATACACGGCGAGAGGCTTTCGCTCCGCGTCGTCGGCCAGGAAAGGGGTTCGGACGCGGGAGCCGTCATCTACGACGCGATCGAGGCGGTGAAGGCCAGGGGGCCGGGACTCGTGATCGCCGACACGGCCGGCCGCATGCATACCAAGGCCAACCTCGTCAAGGAACTCGAAAAGATCGACAAGGTCGTCGCCGGACGCCTCGGCGAGAGCGGCGTCTACAAGAAGATTCTCGTCATCGACGCGACGACGGGCCAGAACGGCCTGAGGCAGGTCGAGGCCTTCCACGAAGCCGTCGGGCTCGACGCCGTCGTCCTCACCAAGTACGATTCGACGGCGAAAGGCGGGATCGCAATCGCCGTTCCGAGGGAGTTCGGCATACCGGTCGCCTTCGTCGGCACGGGTGAGGGTTACGGCGACATCGCCCCCTTCGTCCTCGATTCCTTCCTGGACGACTTTCTCGGCGAGTAGGGCGTGACCCTCCCCCGCACCATCCGGAGAATGGCCTCAGGGTTCCTGATGATCGCCCTCGCCGCGGCGAGCCTTCAGGCCATCGACTACTACGTCTCGGACGAGGCGGGCATGGGCTTCGAGCGTATCGAGGGTTTCCGGAAGGGGGACTTCGACTACGTCCTTTCCGTCGACCGCCCCTCGGCCAGGACCGAGGTCAGGACCCTGATGCACGGGAAGGAAGAGGCCAAGCGCTGGGAGTACGTCCTCGGCGGGAACGGAAAGGCGGTCTCCGAAACCCTCTACGACAAGGGCGTGATCTCCGAAAAGCGTCTCTACCTCGAGTCGGGGGCTCTCGACGTCGAGGAAAGCTACGAGGACGGCGTCCTCGCCGCGATGACGAGAAACACGTTTTCGAACGGCAGGCTTGCCGCCTCCGTCCGCGAGAAAGCCGACGGCACCGAGGTCTATCGGGATTCCTTCCGCTACACGGCCCTCGGAATCATCCGCGAGGTGGAACGGAGCTACCCCGACGGGTCCTCGAGGCTCTCCTGGTTCGACGAGCGGAACGGGGCCCTCGTCCAGTCCTGGCTCGGGTCGGCCGACGGCGGCACCCTTTCGGTATTCGGGCCCCGGGGCAGGACGACGAGGCGGGAGGAATGGAAATCCGGCTCTATCGTTTCCCGCGAGAGCTTCGAATACGCCGAGGGCAAGCTCGTCTCCTCGACCCTGGAGGAGACCGGGACTCGGAAGACGACCCACCGGCTCTACTCGGCCGACGAGTCGCTCCAGGCCGAGATCGTCAGCGTCGACTCGGTCGAAACCGAACGGATCACCTACGAGTATTCGAACGCGAAGCTTCGGGCGAAGACCCGGGTGGCCCTCGGGGTGACCGAATCCTGGAACTACGCCTACGGCAATGATGGGAAGCTTTCCGGGGAGGAATACAGACTTTCCGGGGAATTGCAGAAAACCGTTTACCATACGGCCTCGAACGAGTATTATGAGGAGCTGTACCGCAACGCGAAGCCCTTCCTTCGCGTCTACTATCGCGATTCGAAGAAGATCAGAGAGGAATTCACCCTGAATGGCGTTACCCGCACGAAAACCTACGAATAGCCTTTCGCCGGGCTGGATCGCCTACGTCGCCGGACGATACTTCAACTCCCGCCGGAGCGACGGCTCGGGCACCTCGTCCACCCTTTCGGTCCTGGGCATCGCGATCGGCGTCACGACCCTGATCACGGTTCTCGGCGTCATGAACGGTTTCCAGATGGGCTTCATCGATTCCATCCTCGAAATCAGCTCCTACCACGTGAGGGTGGAGTCGGGGCCCGCACGGCAGCTTTCGGACGAGGCCTCGCTCTATCCCGTCCTCCGCGCGGTCCGCTCCCAACGCGGCGTCGAGGCGGCGGTGCCCTTCATCGAAATCCAGTCGATCGCCCGGGGCCTCGGCTCCGGGATGCAGGGCTGCGCGATCAGGGCCCTGCCCCCCGACGTCGCGAAACTCGATTCAGGCTTCGCCTCGAGCATCACCATGACGAGGGGGAATTTCGATCTCGCCAAACCCCTTTCCATCGCCGTGGGGAGCGAGCTCGCGAGGAGTCTCGGCGTCGACCTCGGCGACCGCGTTTCCATCGTTTCGGTCCCGACGACGGGGTCGGGAGGGCTCTCGCCGATCGCGAGGGCCTTCACCGTCACCGGGGTTTTCAAGAGCGGCTACTATGAGTACGACTCGGGCCTCGCCTTCGTCTCCCTTGCCGACGGAGCCGCCCTCTCGGGAATATCGCCGCGCTACCAGATCGGCGTCAAGCTCTTCGACCGGTACGCCGACGCGGACGCTGCCTTCCGCCTCGCCTCCCTTCCCGAGACCGTGGGCTGCCGGGTCGAATCATGGAGGGATTTCAACCGAGCCTTCTTCGGCGCCCTCCGCATGGAAAAGACGATGATGATGCTGATCATCGGCCTCATCTTCATCGTCGTCGGCGTCAACATCTACCACTCGCTCAGGCGTTCCATCTACGAAAGGCGGGACGAGATCGGCCTCCTGCGCGCCGTCGGCGCCTCGCCCAGGGCCGTGAGGTCGGTTTTCGTCTGCACCGGGGCCCTCATCGGGGGAGTCGGCGCCGTCGTCGGCCTTCTCCTCGGACTCTACCTTTCGGCGAACATCAACGGGGTTTTCGCCCTGGCCGAGGGGCTCGTAAACGGGGCCCTCGCCCTCGCCGGGGCCATCGTCAGGCTTTTCGGCATCTCGGCATCCACATTCTCCGGGGGATTCAGCATCTTTTCGCCCACCTATTTCTACCTGACGGAGGTTCCGTCGCGCGTCCTCTTTCCCGAGGCGCTCCTCATCTTCATGTTCGGGCTTCTTTCCGCAGCCGGCGCGGCCTTTTTCGCCTCCGCCCAGGTTGCGGGGGTGAAACCCGCGGAGGCCCTTCGGTATGAGTGACGTGATCGTGAGCCTGAAGGCCGTCAGGAAGATTTTCGAAAGCGGGGCCGAGCGCCTTTCGATCCTGAGGGACGTCAACCTCGAGGTGGAGAAGGGGACCCGGGTCCTGATCACGGGGGAGAGCGGAAGCGGGAAGAGCACCCTGCTCAACCTGATCGGGGGCCTGGACTCGCCGACCTCGGGATCGGTGCGGGTCGGGCCCTGGGACGTGGCCTCCCTTCCCGAGGAGGAGCTGACCGGCTACCGGAGCCGGTACGTCGGCTTCATCTTCCAGTTCCACTACCTGCTCAAGGATTTTTCGGCCCTGGAGAACGTGATGCTTCCCGCCTTCATGGCCGGAACCCCGAAAAAGGCGGCCCTCGAGCGCGCGAGGGACCTTCTCGCCGAGGTGGGGCTCGCGGACAGGGCTTCCCACTATCCCTCCCAGCTCTCGGGGGGAGAGAGGCAGCGCGTGGCCGTCGCCCGGGCCCTCGTGAACGACCCCCTGCTGATCCTGGCCGACGAGCCGACGGGAAACCTCGATCCGGAGAACTCGGCTTCGGTCGAGGATGTCCTTTTTACCGTGGTCAGGGAGCATGGGACGACCCTCGTGATGGTTACCCACGACCAGGCACTCGCCGCCAGGGGGGACGTCCGGTACGCCCTCCGCACCGGGGAGCTCGAACGCGCATGACGGTAGCCTCGTCGCTTTTCCTCTCGCTCCGCTACCTTTTCAGCCCCCGATCCGCCCGTGAGGGCGGGGAGAGCTCGGTCCGCTACCTCCGCGGGGCCGTCCTCGGGATCGCCTTCAGCCTCGTTCCCCTCATCGTCGTCCTCGTCGTTTCCGACGGGATGATCGCCGGCATCACCTCGAGGTTCATCGAGCTCGGCACCTACCACGCCCAGGCCTACGCCTACGGCTCGGGCGGGACCGACGAGCTCGTCAGGCTCGGCGAGAGGATATCGGCGCAGCCCGGGATCAGGTACGCGGCGCCGGAGCTCCAGGGCATAGCCCTTGCCATGTCCTCGTCGGGGCGGGGCGGGGCGACGGTCAGGGCGATGCCGGCCGACCGGTGGGACCGGGACTCGGGCTTCAGGCGCTACCTCAGGTTTTCAAGGGGCGAGTGGAAACTCGACGGCCCCACCGACATCCTTCTCGGCGAAACCCTCGCCTCGAACCTCGCCGTCGGGCCTGGCGACACCGTCCGCCTGATGACGGTCAGGGCCTCGGTCGACGGAACCATCGTCCCCCGGCTCTGGAGCTTCACGGTCAGGGGGGTCTTCTCCTCCGGCTACCGTGAGCTCGATTCGCTCTGGGCCTTCGTCTCCCTCGATGCGGGAAGGAGAATCCTCCCCATCGCCTCGTCGAACGCCTTCATCGGCATCAAGACCGACCGGCCCTTCGGCGACCTTTCGGAGACCGTCGCCGGGATCAAGGCGGCCCTGCCCGAGCATTCGGCCGTCTACTCGTGGTACGAACTCGAGGAATCCCAGTACCGGTCCTACCAGACGACGAGGCAGCTCCTCGTGTTCATCATGATCCTCATCGTGTTCGTCGCGGCCATCAACGTCTCCTCCTCCCTGATCATGCTGGTCCTGGAGAAGAGGCGGGACATCGCGGCCCTTAAAAGCCTGGGGGCGAGCCCCGACGGCCTGACCCTCTCCTTCCTCTTTTGCGGCCTCGTGACCGGGGTCCTGGGGACGGCGATCGGCATGGCCTCGGGGATCTTCGTCGCGGCCAACGTCAACGCCGTGATCGCCGGGATCGAGTCGGCGGCGAACTGGGGCTACCGCTTCGCCGCCCTCGTCCTCTCGCCGGCGGTCAGGCTTCCGGCGGTCTCCGTGCGCCTCCTCGATCCCGCCTACTACCTCGAGACGATTCCGGTCACCCTCGACCCGGTCGAGCTCGTCGTCGTGGCTTCGGGGACCATCCTCCTCGCCCTGCTGTGCTCCCTCCTTCCCGCCCTGAGGGCAGGCCGCATGAAACCGCTCGACATCCTCCGGAAAATCTAGCGGGCCCTTCGCGATCCCCGGGACTTTCCGTAACGGGAGCCGTCGGCTATTATTGCGTGTACTTTTATGGTACACTGACGTATACTTTAGAGAGAGGTTTCCGAGAACGATGAAATGCGATATTTGCGGAAAACGGGAGGCAGTCCTCTTCGTTCAGCAAGTCATGGGTACCGTTTCCACGGAAATCCATCTGTGCCAGAGTTGCGCCAGAAAGCGCGGGATCGAGCCCTCGGGCTCGGGTGTCGACCTTTCCCTGTCCTCGCTGTTCGGCGAGCTTCTGAAGGCTCCCTCGGGGGAGGCGGGCAAGAAGACCTGTCCTCGATGCGGACTCGAAGCCGCCGATTTCAAGAAACACGGCATGCTCGGCTGTCCCGACTGCTATTCCGTTTTCCACGCCGACATCGTCAAGTACGTTCGGTCCCGATCCCCGGATATCGAATACTCAGGGCGGCTCCCCAAGCGCCTCAAGGAGCTTCGGTACGTCGTCGTGGAGAGGCAACAGCTCAAGGACAGGCTCCAGAGGGCGCTCGCCGACGAGGACTACGAGACGGCGGCCAGCGTCAGGGACGAGCTTTCAAGGCTCGACGCGGGGACGATCGGAGAGGCTCATGCCGAACATGAAGAATAGCCCGATGGGCTATTTCGCCGATACCGATCCGGACCAGGATGTCGTCGTTTCCACCAGGGTGAGGCTTTCCCGCAACCTGGCGAACCATCCCTTTCCCGGCAAGATGACGAGCCAGGAAGAGGCTGCCGTCCAGGGCGAGATCATAGGCGCCTTTTCCGAAGCGCCTTCCATCGGCGTTTTCTCGGCCATCCAGCTTGAGAAGCTTTCCCCGACGGAGAGGCGCATCCTGGTCGAACGGGGCATCATCTCCGAGAACTATTCGATCGAGCCATTCCGGTGCGTGGTCATCCGGGACGACGAGCGCTGCTTTGCGGTGATGAACGAGATCGAGCACCTGAGGCTTTTCTCGATCTGTGGCGGCTACAATCCGAAGCGGCTCCACGAGGAGCTTTCCCTGATCGATCGGGGACTCGAGGAAAAGCTCGATTTCGCCGCGGCCATCGACGTCGGCTATATCGAGACCAAGCTGGAGAACATGGGAACGGGCCTGAGGCTTTCGGCCCTCATGCATCTGCCCGGCCTCATGATGACCGGCTATGCGGAGAAGACCCTGAGGCATGCCCTCGAGATGGGATTGATCGCGAAGGGTTTTTTCAGCGAGACCGAGCAGTCGCGCGGCGCCTTCTACATCCTGGCGAACCAGTATTCCTTCGCCTCGAGCGAGGATGGCCTGATCTCGTTCTTCTCGACCGAGATCAACCAGATCATCCGCCTCGAACGGATCGCCCGCGAGGAGATCATGAACAAGAGGCGGATCAACCTGGAGGACAGGGTCTACCGCTCCTGCGCCATCCTCAAGCATTGCCGGAAGGTGACGATGGAGGAGGCTCTGGAGCACCTCGGAAACCTGAGGCTCGGGATCTCGGTCGGCTGGGTTTCCGGTTTGACGGTAAGCGAGGTTTCCGCCGTCCTCAACCGCGTGGGCGCGGCCCACGTGCAGTTCCTGACGGGAAACCAGGACGATCCGGCCGATTCGGGCGAACTCGAGGCGGTCAGGGCGAAATTGATCCATGAGATTATGGAACGGGCTGAATTCTAAGTCGGAGGAGGCGGTATATGAAAGGCTTGACCCAACGCGCGCAAAAAATACTCACCACCCTGGCGCAGGACGAGGCGAAACGGTTGCATTCCGACCAGCTTCTTCCCGAACATGTGGCCCTCGCGCTGATCAGGGACGGCGACGGCATCGGATACAAGGCATTGCTATCCCTCAAGGTCGACCCCGCGGAAGCGATGCTCGAGATCGAGAAATCGATACCCCAGAATAAATTCGCCTTCAGCATCGGCGATGTCCCGCCCTCGAGACGGCTCAAGAACGTGCTCGAGCTCTCGGCCGAGGAGGCGAGGACCCAGGGCCACGAGTACATCGGCACCGAGCATCTCCTAATCGCCCTCGTGAGGGAGGAGGGCTCGAGCGTGGAACGCTTCCTCCAGAGGGACGGCGTCGACGCCGAGTCGATCCGGAAGATGGTCGCGGTGCTGAACGGCTATTCCGATTCTCAGGCGAAGCCCCAGAAAAAGAAGGCCTTCCAGCAGGGGGCCTCGAAAACCCCCCTGCTCGACGAGTTCTCCCGAGACCTTACCGCCCTTGCCCGCGAGGATAAGATCGATCCGGTCATCGGGCGGAGCAAGGAGATCCATCGGGTTATCCAGATACTCGCCAGGCGCACCAAGAACAATCCCGTCCTCATCGGGGAGCCGGGGGTCGGCAAGACCGCCATCGTCGA
>DBTK01000033.1:17584-30884 GCA_002307015.1 Spirochaetaceae bacterium UBA1318 | reverse complement strand
GACCGCCATCGTCGAAGGCCTGGCGGAGAGGATCATAGACGAGGACGTTCCCGACGTCCTGTTCGACAAGAGAGTCCTGATCCTGGACCTCGCCTCCATCATCGCGGGGACCAAGTACCGAGGCGAGTTCGAGGAGAGGCTGAAACGGATCATGAAGGAGATCGCCCAGGCCGGGAACGTCATCATGTTCATCGACGAGCTCCACACGATCATCGGCGCCGGCGGCGCCGAGGGAACGGTCGACGCGTCGAACATGCTCAAGCCCGCCCTTTCCCGGGGCGAGATCCAGTGCATCGGCGCGACGACTTTCGACGAATACCGGAAATACATCGAGAAGGACGCCGCCCTCGAGAGGCGATTCCAGACCGTCATCGTCAGGGAGCCCTCGGTCGAGGAAACCATCGAGATGCTCAAGGGCATCCAGGCGAAGTACGAGGAGCATCACCACGTCACCTACCTGCCCAAGGCCATCGAAACGGCCGCCGAGCTCGCCCAGCGCTACATAACCGATCGATTCCTGCCGGACAAGGCTATCGACCTCATTGACGAGGCCGGTTCCCGAAAGAAGATCCTGAACAACGTCAGACCCGCCGAGGTGATCGACCTCGAAAAGCAGATCCAGGCCCTATCCGAGGAAAAGCAGAACCTCGTCGCGAGCCAGAACTACGAGAGGGCCGCCGAGATCCGGGACCAGGTCCGCTCCCTCAAGTCCAGGCTCGAGATGGCCAAGACCGAATGGGAAAGCTCCCTCCAGCGCGAGCAGAACGTCGTCGACGAGAACGACGTGCAGGAGGTGATCTCGGACATGACGGGCATCCCCCTGGCCAGGATAGCGAGAAGCGAGACCGAGAAGCTGATGCACATCGAGGAAGAGCTCCACAAGCGGGTCATCGGCCAGGACGACGCGATCAAGTCGATCGCCTCCGCCATCAGGCGCTCCCGTGCCGGCGTGTCCTCGCCCAAGCGTCCGATGGGATCCTTCATCTTCCTCGGCCCGACCGGCGTCGGAAAGTCCCTCCTGGCGAAGACCCTCGCCGAATACCTGTTCGGGAACGAGAGCGCCCTCATCCGGATCGACATGTCGGACTTCATGGAAAAGCACAACGTCTCCCGCCTGGTCGGCGCGCCTCCCGGCTATGTTGGCTACGACGAGGGGGGAACCCTCACCGAGCGGATCCGCCGCAACCCCTACAGCGTCGTTCTCCTCGACGAGATCGAGAAGGCCCATGCCGACGTGTTCAACATCCTCCTCCAGATACTGGAAGAGGGGGAGCTCCAGGACAACCTCGGCCACTCGGTTTCGTTCAGGAACACCGTCGTGATCATGACGAGCAATGCGGGGGCCCGGGAACTCTCCCGCGATTCCTCCGTCGGGTTCCACAGCGAGAGCGGATTCCTGAGCTATCGGGAGATCAAGGACAGGGCCCTCGCCGAATTGAAGCGGATATTCAATCCCGAGTTCATCAATCGCATCGACGATATCGTCGTATTCCACTCCCTTACCGCCGAGCAGGTCGGGTCCGTCTTCGACATCCTGATCTCGGAACTCCAGAAGCGGCTCTACGCGCGGGACATCAATCTTGAGATAAAGCCCAAGGCCAAGGATTACCTGGTCGCCAAGGGATACGACCTCAAGTACGGCGCGAGGCCCATGCGCCGGATCCTGCAGCAGGAGATCGAGGATCCCCTCGCTTCCATGCTGATCGGCGGGACGGTGACCGAGGGATCGATCGTCGTGGTCGACTATCGGAATGATGCGATCGTGATCAAGCCCAAGCGGGTCATGGTCGCGAGGCAGGAGATCGTTTCCATCTGACGATTTTCCCGTGCGGTATCGGTGATTCGGAGGTGCCCGTGGAGATGAGAACCCGACCGCGGCGGCGGGAGAGATTCCGCGTCGTCCTCTTCAACGGGTTCTACCGCTGGGGCTACCGTATCCTCCGGTTGGTCGTCGGACGTTTCCTGAAATCCCGATATCGCCTGAGCTCTGAAAATCGTTCGATTTTCAGAGCATTCAAGCCCCCCTACCTGGTGCTTCCGAATCACGGCTCGTTCTGGGATCCCTTTTTCGTCAGCGTCCTGGTACCCGATCCGGTCTACTGGATAGCCTCGGACGCGCAGTTTCGAGGCCTGCTCCGGTACGCCCTGAGGCTCATCGGCGCGATCCCGAAGAGCAAGGGGGTTTCCGATATCGAAACCATCCGCTCGATCATGGACATCAGGAGACGGAACGGCGTGATCGGAATCTTCCCCGAGGGGGTGAGGACCTGGGATGGCCATTCCATGGGCTCGGTCCACGCCACGGCGAAACTGATCAAGCTCCTCAAGATCCCGGTCGTCATCCCGATGCTCGACGGGAACTACCTTTCCTCCCCCCGGTGGGCGGAAAGTCCCCGTCGGGGCCGGGTGACGGTATCCTTCACGGTGGGCTTCAGCCCCGAGGATACCGCCGCACTTTCCCTCGACGGCATCAGGGAGAGGCTCGACCGTCTGCTCGACTATGACGCCTGCCATGGCCGGACCGGAAGTCCCGTTCCCTTCCACGGGAGAAGGCTCGCAGAATCCCTCGAGCTCGTGCTCTTCGTCTGTCCCCAGTGCCATGGATTGGTGACCCTGAAGTCCTCGGACAACATCCTCGCCTGCAGGAAGTGCGGGTACCGGGTCGTCTACAACGAGTTCGGTTTCCTGGATGCCCGTTCGGGCCGTCAGTTTTTTTCCACGGTCCACGAATGGAACGAGTGGCAGCTCTCGTTCCTGAGGGGTTATTTTCGGGACCGGTATCAGTCAGGGCTTTCCCAGAGGTTCTTCGACGATCGCCTCGTCTGGGTATGGATGGGCTACCGCTCCCAGCCCCTGAGACGGCTCCGTGTCGGCAGGCTCAGCCTCTATTCGGATCGCATCCTTTTCACCTCTCTCAACCGCTCACGCTTCGTCTTCAGGATCGAAGGGATCCAGGGCATAAACGTCCAGCACGGCGAGAGGCTCGAGTTCTACCATGATGGGCGGTTGTTCCAGTTTCGATTTTCCGGAAGGGGAGACTCGGCGTACAAATGGCAGGAAACCGTCAAGATGCTCGCGAAGACAGATGTCGCGACGAAAGCCTCGGGAGAATCTACCAGCCGAACCGCCGGGTCATCTCGTCCTGAAGCTTCAGCGCCCTCTCTCCCTCCCGCTCGAAGTTGAATCCCCTCGCGTTCGACCTCGTGGCGGCGATGGCCCAGCAATCACGGGCGGCGGCTTGATTGTCGAAATAGGAGTTCTCGTTCCACACCGGGGAAAAACGGCCGTCGGATAGCGAAACGGGTTTGAACAGGGATACGCAGGGGTAGGGCGTTCCGGTAAACCAGACCGTGCAGGAACGGTTCTTCCTGTCGAACTGGACGGCAAGGGAGCCGGTGGTCGCGGTGGCCGGGAAGCCCCCCGAATGGACGCAGATGCTTTCCATATGCCGTCTTCCCGGCTTGCTCGGATCGGTGCCGTTGTGGGATCTGAGGATGGAGAACACGGTCCTGATGTCGATCGAGCCCATCCCCCGTTCGAGGAGGGCGAGGGTCGCCGCGGCCCTCGTCTCGCCCCTGGTGAAGCGAAGGAAAAAGGGGCTTGCGACGCTTTTTTTCCAGTCCGGCCGAAACGCCCCGTCGCCCGTCGTGCGTTCCGGAGCCTCGCCGAAGGCTGCGCTCGTTTCGTCGTAATCGATCCCTATCGAGTAGGCGTTCGACATGGACGCGGCTCCCTCGACCTTTTTGACCGCCCATTCCCTGCCCGCCGTCTCCACGACCCAGGCTCCATCGTAGTCGACCACCATGAAATTGTTGTGGTAGTAGAGCGCGCCGTGGTAGGAGGCGTTTCCGCCCTGGTCGTAGCGGGATACGAAGTCGGTGATGAAATCGACGGCCTCACGGGCCGTTTCCGACGACCTCAAGGCCATTCTCAGGATATCCATGCCGAGAATGCCGTTCCGAAAAACCCGGGAACGGGAGAATGCGGCCTCGTTTCCGATCGCGACTCCCCGGGCGTTGATCCCCATTTCGGCTCCCCACATCCAGGCAGGACGGGAAATGAGACAGGCAATCCCCGAATTTTTTATGGGAAGAACCCTGCCCGAGCTCGTGGTGAAGGAATCCGATTCAGATCCCTCGGAGGAAATTTCGACGATTTGGGGTTCGGCGGGATTCCGGTCCGAATTTTTTGCAAAAAAGGAAAAGTCGCCTCCTGCGAAGTCGGACGAAGCATAGATGCAATCGCACATGATGACCCCCGAAGTAAAGCTAACTCTAAATGTACACCCGATCGAATAATTATACATAAAAAAAGCATGAGCAATTCGAGAGAATGATTGTTCTGAGGTGGAATACCCCTTACAATGGCGGAATGGAGAAGGTTCTGATCGTCGTGGCCGCGGTATTCGAAGAGCGTGGCAGGTTTCTGATCGCCCGAAGGAAACAGGGAAAAGCCAACGGGGGCTTCTGGGAATTCCCCGGAGGAAAGCTCGAGAACGGGGAATCGGAGGCCGATGCCCTGGTTCGGGAAATCCTCGAGGAGCTCAATTGCGTGGCCGTTGTCGGAAGCTTCCTCGCCGAGGGCCGTGCCCTCCTTCCCGATGGAAGGGAAATCAGGCTTCGGGCCTATCGCGCCTTTTCCGATTTCCCTCCGGAGGGGGGGAGCCGCGACGACCTGAGCGACCATGATGCCCTTGCCTGGGCCGAACCCGTGGCGCTGGGCGCCTACTCGTTCACCCCCGCCGACCTTCCCATCGTTGAGCTCCTCAGGTCTTCAGGAGGGTCCCGGTCCCCTGATTGAGGCTGTCCATGACTCCTTAGGTTATGAGGCGGCCTCAATCGGCGTTGAAAAGGACGGTGTCGACGGCCCCGTCCGAGATATGCGGTTCGAAGAGGGGATAACCCGACGCGGCGCCCGTCTGTTCGAGGTAGTTCGTGAGGTTCGTCCTCGCATAGTCGTAGGCTTCCGAGGCGGAGATGATCCCGTTTCCGTCGCTGTCAGCTCCAGAGGGAGATTTCAGAAGGAAGTAGGTGAAAAAACCGTGCCCGAGGTCGTCTCCCTCGAATGATTCCTCGAGGCTGCCGGCGGCCGAGATGTAGAGGACCGGATTGGCGGCACTTCCCGATCCCGAGAAATACCTGATGAGGGGCTTCGTTACCGTGGTCGAAAGGCTCGGGCTTGGAACGCCGCCGGAGGCGTCCTGGGGGATTCCATCCACCGAATCGGTCGGGGCGAGAAATCCTCCCGAAAAGCAGGAGTCGAGGATGGCCGTGCGCTGTGTCGCGGGAACGGAGCGGAGCAGGGTGTCCACCTGGTCGGTGTCCAGGGCGAAACTCTGCAGAAAACTCGAGGTGAATCTGATCGCCGTTCCCTCGAAATTGAACAGGATGTAATCCGTGTCTGAAGAGGATGAAATCCCGGTGAAATCGTTTTTTGTCGTTCCATGGCCCGAGAAGTAGAAGAGAACCGAATCCGCGGCCTTGGTCTTAGCCGCGATAGCGGCGACGTCCGTCCTGAACTGCCCGATCGTCGCGGCCTGGTTGAGCCTGAGGATGACATTCTTCTGGAGATAGCCGTGGGAAACGAGCATGTCGTTGATGGACTGGGCGTCGACGTCGGGGTAAGCCAGGTTATGGGACTGAGATTTGCCCAAGTTGTTCTCGTAGATCGATACCCCGTAGACAATGGCGTACTGAGTTCCCTTCGGCGACTCCATGGCACAGCCGAGGGCGAGCAGCGAGAAGCATGAGGCGGCGAGGGCCATGCGCCATTTTTTCGGAACCGTCATTGGTGGTCTTTCTCCTTTGCGGCCCGGACGATGCCGGACGGATAGAAGGAAAGGGTGAAGGCGACTCCGACCGAAAGGGCCGAAACCCCCTTCCTGAAGGGAAGCGTGACCGGCAGCTCGATGCCGAATCCGACCGGGGAATCGCCCGATTTCGACAATTCGACGGAGGGAACGAGGGAAATTTCAGGGTAAAAGAAGTAGAGCTCGGTGCCGCTATAGTTCTCGAAATTGGCGGCGCCCTCGATCCTGATTCCGCCGGTCAGGTCGGCATTCCCGTATCGGAAGGGCGGGAAAAACCAACCGGCCCCGAGGGAGGCTGAATAGCCCTCATAACCCCTGTAGAGGTGGAATCCCGTCACCGTGGAGGTTTCATAGCGTCGGTGATAGTAGCGAAGGTCCGCGTAGGGTCCCGTTTCCCATCGGTACCGCAGCTCTCCCCCGAGGACCGCGCCGGACTGGAAGGCAGCCGGATAGCCGGGGTAAGCCGATTCATTCCAGTTGGCCTGGAAGGACGGAGCGGCGAAAAGTCCGAGGGAAAACCCGTTTCCGTTCGAGAAAACGGGAACGGCGCAAGAGACAAAAAGAAGCGAAGATGCTATAATCCTTATGGTAAGCCGACACATATGGTAAGATGATGATGAATCTGGTAAGGAAAATCAAGTAAATTGATGAAGACGCATGAATTTCGCAAACCTGCGGGAGGTGCGCTTCTCGCGATGCTTCTCCTCGCCGCCTTTTCCTCCTGCTCCCGCATACCCCTTCGGGTCAACCTGCCCGAGACCTCGCCCCTGGTTTCGAGCGCGAAATACGGCGTGGTCACCGAGGCCTACCTTCGCGCCAAGGCGAAACCCGGCACCCAGTACGACGATGTGTTCTATCTCAGGCGGGCGCAGATCGTTCAGATAGTCGCGACGGAACGATTCGTCGCTGACGACGATCCCCAGAGCGGGCTCTGGTACTGCGTCAAGTCGGAAGGACGGGAAGGCTGGGTCTATTCGACGGCTATCGACATACACGAAAGCTACGGCCAGGCGGTCAACGCGGTACGGGAACTGGATCAGAAATGACCTGGCTCGATTGGGCGGCCCCGGTCGCCGCCGGAGCCCTTATCGGCTTCGCGACCAACTTCATCGCCCTGAAGCTTTTCTTTCGTCCCCTCCACGAGATCAGGCTGTTCGGCCTTCGCATTCCATTCACCCCTGGTCTCCTTCCACGCCGGAAGCGCGAGATCGCCCGGGGATTTGCCGATGCGGTCTCGACGGCCATTCGATCCGAGAATGCCGTGCGGAAGCGAATCGCGGAGGATGATTTCCAGGCCTCGCTTCGAAAGGCGATCGAAGAGGCGGTTGCGGAAGTCCTCGCGACCCCCGTCGGGTTCCTCTCCCTGGATCGAGAGGGTTCGGCGACGTCTTGCCTTCGTTCGTCCCTCGAGTCCCTGCTTGAATCGGCGGTTCGATCGGGAGAACTCGAACCCCTCCTCCAGGCGGCAATCGAAAAGGCCGTCTCGGGGGTTTTCTCGTTTTCTGCAGGCGACCTCATCTCGTCGTTCCCTTCGGAGGAAGACACGGGAACCTCGATCGCGCTCGCGGGCTCCTCTTCCCCCCAGGCGAGGGAGGCCGCCATCCGGATCATCGAGCGGCTCACGGACGCCGATGCCGGCTCCGCCCTCCATGGCATGATCGACCGCTGGTTCGACGAGCGGATTGCCGGTCATGGACCGATCTCGGAGGCCTTCCCCCTCGACCTTCCCGAGATGGTCGACGCCCTCTTCGAAATCTTCTATCCGACCGTCGTTTCTGGACTGGGGGATTTCCTCCAGCGTCCCGAGATTCGGAAGGAGCTGGAATTCCGCGGAAGATTCTTCATACGGGACGTCGTCGGCAAACTCAGTTTCATCCAGAGGCTTTTCGTGACCGCGGCCCAGTACGATCGTACGCTCGACGAGAAGATGCCCGAGATCGTGGACGGCCTCATCGAATCGATCGTCGAAACGGCCAGCGACGGCCTGAACGAGAGGAGGTTTCGAGAGGCCTTCCGCGATTCGATCGAGGAATGGACGAGGACCGATTTTTCATCCTTCATGGAAGGGCAGCCCACCAACATGAGGGAGAGGATCCACGAGGCGGTCGATTCCATCATGGCTTCCCTCGGAAAGGGTTCGAATCGTGAACGGGCGATAACGACGGTCGGCGGCTTCATCGATTCCCTGAGGGACAAGAGGCTCGGAACGATACTCGCTCTGGCGGGAATCACCGAAAAGGCTCTCGTGACTTTCATCCTGCCCCGTGTGCTCGGAGCGATGAAGGATCCTTCCGTTCCTGCGCGCTTTTCCGTCAAAATTCTGGAATTCGTAAGCCGATACGCTACAATTAATAAGACAAGGAATTTCGCTCAAGTGTTCGGCATCGGTGATGAAAGGCGGAGAGAAATAATAGATTTCCTGTGTATCAAAACCAATGAAATGCTATCCAAGAGGCTCCCGCCCGTTTTGGGTCGCATCGATGTCCAGACCCTGGTCCTGGAGGAGGTCGATCGCCTCGATTCGGCGGAACTCGAGCGATTTATCCTTGGTGACTCCGCGGGACAGATGAAATGGATTTCGCTTTTCTGCGCGGCAATCGGCGGTATGCTGGGACTTATCCAGGCCATGCTGTCGCATCTCTAAAAAGTTTTTTCGGAGCAGGTACATGAGGGAAGCGACTCTCCTGATCGTCGATGACGACCCGATGATCCTGAAGCTGATTCGTCCCATGCTGGGAGATTGCAAATTCAGGGCACTGGACGCGTCGAACGGACGGGATGCCATCAAACTCATCGAGTCCGAGGTCGTGGATGTCGTTCTCCTCGATGTCATCCTTCCCGACATCGACGGCAAGGACGTCTGCCGGGAGATACGCCGTCACTACGAGAAGACCCCCATCCAGATCGTCTTCATGTCGGGGCTGGTAAACGCCGATCGCATGGACACCCTTCTCGAGGCGGGTGCCGACGATTTCATCCAGAAGCCCTTCGACGCCCTCGAACTTCAGCTCAGGCTCAAGGCGGCGCTGATGAGGCTCGAAAAGCAGCAGCAGCTTTTCGACGAACGGGAATTCTATCGGCAGGCCGTCCGTAACGAGGAGAACCTCTCCTCGCGTATCCTTGACGAGCATCTGAACCTGCAGAAGATGTTCGGAACCATCGCTTCCCAGAAGGTCAGGCTCGAGTCGACGAACAGGAAGCTCGAGCGGGTGGCGAAGTTCGACGCGATCACCGGATTGCTGAACCGGCACAGCCTTTTCGCCAGGATAGATATCGAGATCGAGAAATCCGTCCGCGAAGGCTCCCTGCTTTCCGGCATCCTGATTGACATCGACGGCTTCAAGTCCGTCAACGACACCTACGGCCATGTCGTCGGCGACCGGATTCTCCAGGAGGTCGGCAGGTGCTTCAAGCGCAACCTGAGGAAGGACGATGTCGCGGGCCGGTACGGCGGCGAGGAATTCTTCATGATACTGCCCGGAACGAACGTCGAGCAGGGGGCGGTGATCGCCGAGCGTTTCAGGCATGCTCTCGAAGAATCGAGCATCGAGGTCGGCGGTTCGATGCTGGCGGTGACCGCCTCTCTCGGAGTCGCCCAGTTGCGCGAGGCGGAGCTCGCCGCCTCCTGGATCGAACGGGCCGACAAGGCGATGTATCAGGCGAAGGAGCAGGGGAAAAATTGCATCTGCATCTCGCCCTGACCTTCGATGCCGCCTAATCGTCGATGAAGACGATGCCCGCATCAAGGGGAACGCCGACCAGGATGTTCTCTCCGATCGCGGGCTTTTCGGTTGCCGGAACGTAGGCGGAAACGCCGAAGCCGCTTCCGCAGTCCACCGAGATCCGGGAGCGGTATCCCTCGAATTCGATGTCCGCTATCCTCCCCCGTATCAGGTTCATTCCCGTCCTCTCCGCTCCGGAAACCACCGTGGAGTCTTCAGCCCTGAAGAAAAACGTACCCGATTTTCCCTCGCTCCGGCCGGGAAACGGGGTCCCCGCCTTGAAACGCCCGAGTGAGGTTTCAACCGTCGCCGATCCCCCGGCAGTGCCGATGATGCGGCCCGGGATCGAGTTACCGCCTCCGAAAAAATCGGCGACGAAGGGATTGCGGGGATTCCCGTAGATCTCTTCCGGGCTGCCGATCTGTTCGATGCCGCCCGAGCGGAGCACGATGATCCGGTCCGAGAGCGAGAGGGCTTCCCCCTGGTCGTGGGTGACGTAGAGGGTCGTGAATCCGATTTTCCGTCTGGCCTCGCGGATGGCGGCGCTCATCGATCGCCTGAGGGCGGGATCGAGGGCGCTCAAGGGTTCGTCGAAGAGCACGAGGTCGGGCCTGACCGCGAGGGCCCGCGCGAGGGCGACCCGCTGTCCTTCCCCGCCCGAGAGCCCCCAGGGCTCCCTCTTCTCGTACCCGGCGAGGTGCATCGATTCGAGAAGGGCCGCGACCCTCTCCTCCCGCTCGAGTTTCGGGACGCCGCGGATGTCGAGGCCGTAGCCGACGTTCCTTTCCACATTCAGGTGGGGAAACAGGGAATGATCCTGGAAGATGAAGCCGACGCCGCGCTTCTCGGGGGGGAGGAGGCTCACGTCCCTTCCGTCTATCGAAACCATTCCCGAATCGGCGGCTTCGAGGCCGGCGATGATTCTCAGGGCCGTCGTCTTTCCGCACCCCGAAGGCCCCACGAGGGAGACGAACTCCCCCGTTTCCACGCTGAAATCGAGGCTGAGGCGAAAACCGGGGTAGGTTTTCGACAGCCCTCGTACCTCACAGGACATCGGAATCCCCCTTGAGCTTGATATCCGAGAAAAGGAAGAGGACACACGAGAGCGCGGCGAGGATCATGCCGAGGGCGCTCGCGGCGAAGTAGTTGTAGGACGCGACCATGCGATAGATGACGAGGGGGACGGTCTTGAGACCCGGTATGCCAAGGGCGAGGACGACGTTGAGCTCCCCGGCGGAAAGGGCGAAGCAGAAGGCCCAGGCGGCGACCGCCCCCCTCCTCGCGAGCGGAATGCCGACGGTCCGGTGGGCCGTCCAGGGGCCCGCTCCCAGCATGCGCGCCGCCTCGTAGAGGGCAGGCGGGATCCGGCCGAAGATCCCGCGGAGGCTCGCGTAGGCGAAGGGGAAGGCGATGACGGCATGGAGGAGAACGACGGCGGCGACCGAACCGGCGAGCCTCGGATAGGCGGCCTCGAGGGCGAGCGAGAGGGCGATGGTCGAGGTTCCCAGGGGGAGGTAGAGGAAAAGCGCGAGCGGACCCCGTCCCCGTTCGCTCCTCGATGCGGCGAAGAAGCCTCCCAGTCCGACGGCCAGCGTCGCCGCCGCCACGCCGATCAGCGAGGTCGTCAGCAGGGCGGGAAGGGCCTCACGGGAAAAGGAGTTGAAGCCGCCGATCGAGAAAATCCGCTCGTACCAGATGAAGGACGCGTGGAGGCCCCCGAACGAACCCGAGCGGGAGAGGAAGGAGAAGGCGGCGACCGAGGCGATCGGTCCCACTACGGCCAGGAGGCAGACCAGGGCATAGAGGGAGAGTGCTGTTCTCCCTTTCCACGTCCCCGGCAGCCTCGCCTTCGGCCTGGACGCGTTCACCGCCCCCTGGCGCACCGAGGCGGACTTCCTCTGCACGAGGTAGTAGAGGGCGAGGGCGACGAAATTGAGAACCGCCTCCACCGAGGCGAGGGCGCGGGCCGTGCCCATGTCCAGCTCGATTCTCGCGCTCCGATAGAGCTCGACCTCCGTCGTCGTCGCCTTCGGTCCGCCCCCGAGCACGAGCACGACGGAGAAGCTCAGTGAGCAGAAGAGGAAGACGAGGAGAACGGAGGAGAGGATCGGCACCGCGAGGGCGGGAAGGGTCACGGTGCGGAAAACGGCAAAAGGCCCGGCGCCGAGGGTTTTCGCCGCCTCGGCCTCTGTCCGGGGAATTCTCTCCCAGGCCGTCGAGACCGTCCTCACGACGACGGGGAAATTGTAGAAGGCATGGGCGAGGACGATCCCCGTGATGGAGTAGAGCACGGAGAGCGGCGGCGAGGAAAGGGAAAAGAAGGACATGAGACGGGCGTTGAGCCATCCGTTGGAGCCGAAGAAGAGGGTGAAGCCGAGAACGACGAGGATGGGCGGGAACAGGAAGGGCACCGTCGTGAGGGCTGACACGATCCGCTTGCCGGGGAAATCGTAGTGGGAAAGAAAATAGGCCCCCGGAAGCCCGAGGGCGAGAGACAAAGCGGCGCTCAAGGCCGCCTGCCATGCCGTGAAGAGGATGATCCGGCGATAGTAGGGGTCGAGGAGGAGTGCGAGGGGATTGCCGCCCCTCTCCCCGTTTCCTCCCCGGCTTGAGAATCCGGTCAGGAAGGAAAGGAGGGGATAGTAGAAGGCGAGCGCCAGGACGACGGCCGCGACCGCGAGGAGGACGGCCGCCGTCCGGGATCCTTTCATCATTTCGTGCCGGAAAGCGTCGTGGCCCAGGCCTTGATGTCGATCGCCGAGAGCTCGGAATCGGAGAGGTTCAGGGTTTTCGCGGGGATCGGCACGGACTTGTAGGATTCGGGGAGCTTGACCGAGGGCAGGCTCGGGAACATCCAGTTCGTCTCGGGAAGGAGGACTTGAGCCTCGGGGCTCAGCATGAAATCGATGAACTTCGCCGCGGCGCCGCCGTTCCTGCTTCCCGCCACGAGGCCGAGGCCCTCGACCTGCATGCAATGCCCGTCGGTGAAGACGAGGGCCCTGTAGCGGTCTGACTTCTCGTTCGCGATATGGTAGGCCGAATCCGTCATGTAGCTTAGCACGAGGGGCGCCTCGCCCGAGGTGAAAAGTCCGTAGCCGGCATCCCAGCCCGCCGTCACGGTCAGGATCGAGGGGGCGAGGCGCTTCCAGTAGTCGAGGTACTTGTCGCCGTAGACCGCCCTGGTCCAGTAGAGGAAGCCGAGTCCCGGCGCCGAGGTCCGGGGATCCATGAGGATGAGCTTTTTCGCGTACTCGGGCCTGGTCAGGGCTTCGAGGGATGTCGGCGGGTTCGCGAGCTTCTGGCTGTCCCAGACGATGGCGAAGTAACCGTAGTCGTAGGGGCTGAGGTAGCCGTCCTCGTCGAAATGAAGGTCCTTCGGGATGGCTGAGAGGGCGGGACTTTTATAGGGCGCGAGAAGGCCCTCCTGCCGCGCGCGCTTGTAGGTGAAGGAATCGAGGCCGAGGATGATGTCGGCGCGAGGTGAGGACTTTTCCGATATCGCCTTGGCGAGGAGCTGGCCGGTATCGCCGCAGGAGACGAGCTCGAGCTTGATTCCGTACTTCTTCTCGAATGCGGGGGCGATCAGGGGACCTGGACCCCATTCGGACACGAAGGAGTCGTAGGAATAGACGACGAGCTTTTTAGCGTTGTCCTGGGCGAACGAAAAAAAGGAAAGGGCGATAGTCAGGACTGAAAGGCAGGAAAGGATCGTGAAGCGATGAAGACGGGAATGACTCTGCATTGGTTCCCTCCGCCGGCATTATCCGGA
>DBTK01000033.1:0-17327 GCA_002307015.1 Spirochaetaceae bacterium UBA1318 | reverse complement strand
CCGGCATTATCCGGATCAGGTTCATCGGGTATTTTCTCAGGCTCCTTCGACGCACCGCGTCGTGGAACCACCCCGTACCGAAATGCTACCCGCAAGCCGAAGTTTGGTCAAGCGGGCTGCTTGTCATGTCTGGGAACTGATGAAGCTCCGGTACCGGTCGACGTCCGGTTTAAAGGCGACGACGGTGCTTCCCTTTTCCGTCTCGACCCGGGCGAGGGCGCTTTCGGCTTCCTTCAGTATCGTGGCCGCCCTGATGAGCCTGCCCGCCCTGCTAGAAAGCCCGACGGAAATCGGCCTGTCCCCCGAGGAGCTGGTCTCGAGGGTGGATTCCGCCTTGCGAATGAAGTCGTTCGCCATCCTGAGTCCGTTCTCGACCGTGATGTTCGGCAGGATGATGGCGAATCCGTCCTTTTCCCTCTCGAAGATCATATCCCTGAAGGTGAAAAAATCGACGAGAAGATCGGCGGTTTTTCGGTAGGCCGGCATCTCGCTCGTGACGCCGTCGATCCGGATGAGCATGAGCACCAGGTCCTGCTCGAAGGAAGCCGAGCGGTCGAGCTCGGCCGTAAGGCGATCGGGGAGGTAGCTTTCCCAGCCGACATCGCTTGCAGGCGAGTAGAGGCTCTCTCCCGACCCTCCCTTCGCGGAGGGTTCAGTCCCGGCCTTGTCCCGTCCGGTCTCGAAATCCTCGGGAACCTCCGGCACTTCGGGGGGATCGGAGGCGAAGATGGACTCTTCCTCGAATCGGTCGTTCTCGGCGGCGAAACTCTCGGGTATGTCACCGAAGCCGCCGAATGCCTCCGCCGGAATCTCTTCGGGTTTGGAGACGAGGAGGAGGACGCTCGCCACGACGAGGATGGAAAGCAGGCCGATGAGGGCGGTCATCAGGGAGGATACGACCGTCTTGTAGGGCAGGATCGTGTAGAGGACCGATACGGTCAACTCGTCCCTGTCGGGAACCGATATCTTGGCGGTTTCCAGGCGCTGGAAGAGGGAATCGTGCTTGATGCCGCTCGAACCGATGGCGGCCGCGCTCGGGGAAAGGAGGGGCCCGTTTCCCGGAAGAAGGGCTCCGAGCCCGTTGGTGTCCCAGACGGCGATCAGGTCGATCGCGTCGTTGCCACGATAGATTCCGCCGAGGGGGCGGGCATAGGTGTCGATCCCCCCGTCTGAATCCTGGTAGGAGGACCGAAGGACATTCTGCAGGGAGGCGAAGCTTCGCTCCGCGAGGACGGCGTTCCACGCCCGTTCGGATTCGAGCCGGTAGATCGTCCATCCGGTCAATCCCACAACGGCGAGGATGCACAATGCCGTGAACACGATTGTCAGTTTATTCCGCATGATTCCATTATAGCAAAAAACTTTCCTTTGTGTGTTTTTTTTTCGAGTTTTTTGAGCTAGACTCAGCTTCATGAAGATACGGAGCCGATCCCTGTCCTCGGGATGGTATCCCGAGGGAAAGGATGAAGTAGAAGCCACGATTCGATCCTGGCTGGCCGGAGGCGCGCCACGCACGGCGGGCGGCGGTATCGTTCCCCATGCCGGCTGGTTCTCCTCGGGCCGCCTCGCCTGCCGGGTTTTCGAGCGCCTCAACACCGACGTCGACACCGTCGTCGTCTGCGGCGGCCACCTGGCCTCTCGCCATCCGATACTCGCGGCCAGGGAAGACGGGTTCGCAACCCCGCAGGGAACCATCGAGGCCGATCTGGAACTCCTTTCGAGAATTGGGGAGGCTGTCGAGCTTTCCGACGACCGTTTCTCGGACAATTCGGTCGAGGTTCAGCTCCCCTTCGTCGGCCATTTTTTCCCGAAAGCGAAATTGGTCTGGCTTCGCGTTCCGCCGGACACGGTCCGTGCCCCGGCCCTCGGCCTGGCTATCCGCGAGGCCTCGTCGTCCCTCGGCAGAAAGATCGCCGTGGTCGGAGCCACCGATCTGACGCACTACGGCGAGAACTACGGATTTTCCCCGAAGGGCACGGGAAAGAAGGCCGAGGCCTGGGTCCGCGACGAGAACGACGCGGCCATTGTCGCCGCGTTTCTCAAATCCGATGGAGAGGAGGCGATCAGGCTTGCGGAAACGACCCTGTCAGCCTGCTCCGCGGGAGCCGCCGCCGCCTGCATCGCCTTTTGCTCGGCATCGGGGATGGGAAGGGCCGAACTCGTCGAATACGCCACCAGCATCGATTCAGGCGGCCCTTCCGATTCCTTCGTCGGCTACGCCGCCGTCACCTACTCGGCCGGACCAACAACCCCGTAGCAAGTACGGGGTTGTTGTCGCGCAACGGTATAAGCAAAAATACCCTCGTTGCTTGTACGCGTTGATGCAGCCCACTCGTGAGATTAACCCTCCAGCGAGCTTGGGGGTATTTCTGCTTCGCGGTAGCAGGCGTCTATTTCGCCGAGAACCCAGGTTTTCACCATGCCGACAAGATCGCCGGCACCCATCCCGTCGTTCTGTCTCTCCCGTCTCACCCGTGCCGCGGTGGGCAGGAGCGTCGTCAGGACGTCCCTCTGGGTCGCGTCGAGCGAGGCGAGGTAGGCACCGAACGAGCCGGTCGGCAGCGGAAGGCCCAGGAGGGCGAGGCGGTAGTCCGAAATGAACTCTCCCAGGGGCTGCCTCGGCTTCCCCGCCGAGAAAAGGGGAAAGCCGTCGGACCGCGAGGCCCTGGCTTCCCGCGAGGGCACCTCGATCGGCACTCCCCGACCGGGTTCGGGCACGAGGTTCGCCCTGGAGGTGCGGGCGTACCGCTCGAGGTTTTCCTTGTAGCCGATCAAGGGCTTCGTCGTGTAGCGGATGGCGTCCCCCTCTCGCTCCCTGAGGACCTTGGTGTTCCTGAACACGAAAGCGATGAAATCGTGCTCGAGGGGGCTGAGCCTGAACTGGGATTTTTCGAAATAGGGATAGATGTAGGTTCCCCTCGCGTAGCTCTTGCCCTCGGGGTAGGAGAAGTCCGCCCCGAAAAGGAGAATCTCCCCCGCGCCGAGGGTTTCCGCCAGGGATACCGCGGCGTGGGTGACGTTCCCCCCCGAGGTGTCGACCGAGGGAAACCGTCGCCAGCGCGAGACGATGTAGCGGGAGAAGGGATGGCCGGAGGAAAAGAACTGGAGGTTGGGGCTGAATCTCGTCAGCTCCTCGGGCGAGGCGAGGTCGAGGACGAGGGGTATCCCCTCGGGAATGCCGCAGATGAAGTGATAGTAGCTGATGTGCTGGCAATCGATAGAAACGACGATGGCGGGCTTGATCCCGTGGGCGAGGAGGCAGGGCAGGGTGGTGTCGGTCGCGATGACCGCGTACCGGCCCGAAAGGCCGCGGATCTTCTCGATGGAATCCTCGAGCGAGGGTCCCGCGGCGGTGACGATGGCCCTCCGCACGGGAGGGAGGGGGGAGACCCCGACACCGGCATGTCTCAGGTTGCGGAGGGTGTTCTTGAACCACCGCTTGCCGAAATAGGCCTGAACCGAGTAATCGTCCGAAACCGTGGCGATGAGTTCCCTCAGCCGGTCGGATATCCTGTTGAAAAAGGCCGCATCGGCATCGGTCCTCGACCTCAGGGGGATCATGGTGAGGTCACCCGAAAGCGAGGGGAAGTAGGTGGAAAGGAGCCGGTCGCCGAGCTCGTTCTCGTTCGGGTCGACGAGCATGCCGACGCGGGGATCGAGGAAAATGTCGGAACAGTCGAGGACGGTGAGAAGGGACTTGAGGTAGGCCGCCCCGGCGTCCACGATCAGAACCTGGGACACCGTCGGATGCTTGAGCAGCTCGCGGGCCACATAGCCCCCCCCGAAACCGAGGAGAACGAAAAACCCGCCGCTCGGGTATCGTGCCAGAAGCCTCTCCGCCTCGCGCTCGGGATCGACCAGCGAATGGAGGGGAGCGAAGCGTCCGTCGGTGAGGATGCACGGGATGAGTTTTCCGGTCTTCGAGGATCTCAGCTCGATGGCGACCGCTTCGGTCACCGCGGTGAGCCGGACGGCGGTGTCCTGGTTCATCCGGGAAAGGGCGAGCATGTTGCGGTCGAACACGGATGCGTCAGCCATCGATCCTTCCTTTCATCTTTTCGACAAAATCTCCGAACTTCCTGTCCGAGGCGAGCCGCTTTTCCGCGGCCACCGCGAATCGGCCGGATCGTTCCAGTTTTCTTGCGGCGAGGATATCGGCGTAGTCGATCAATTTGATGATCTCTTCGATATCCTTATCATCGGGTCGATTCCGTGCCGTCGTGAGGAGCTCGTTGAGAAAACGGAGGATCCGCCCGCTCCTCTCCTTCCCATCGGGGGGGGGAGTGACCAGGCCGAAGGAAAAAGAGGCTTCGCCGTCCATGAGGGAGACGGCTTCTTCCATTCCGATCGCCCTCATGCCGGGAAGCTCGACGGGGCTCGGGAAAAGGCGGAAGGTTCTCCGCCCGAATCGGTCCGCGTTGTCGATGAACCACGAGGCGTAGGTCGCAAACTGGCGCGAGAGCCTGAAACGTCCGCGGCGTTCGGGGCTGAGGGCGTTTTCGCGGACGAAGGCACGGGAGTAGGCGGGTGAAAGCCTCGACTCCCCTCCGTTCACGAACGGATCGAGGGCGTAGGGTCGGGAGTGGGAAACGAGGTCGTCTGCGCAGAGATCGAGGCCGCAGACGATGACGGCGTTCGGTGTCGAGGCGAGGGCGATCTCGAGGGCCGTCCCGGTCACCGTGCCGTTGGGTTCGACTCCGACCGATTCGAGTCCGCATATCCTGGCGAGGGCGCGCTCGAAGCCGCTTCCCTGGTCGAGGATCATCAGGGGACGGGTTTCCCGGCCGGGCGGAAGGGCGGCCTCGAGCGGCATCGCGAGCGTCAGCCGGGGAAAGGCCCGGAGTTCGGCGAGGTGGCATCGGGCCCAGTATCCCGCGTCGGTCGAAACGACGAGATCGGGGACGATTCCCGCATGGAAAAGGGCCGGACACGCGGAGGAGCAGGAAACGAGGACGATGTGTTTCCTGTTTTTCCGTAAGAAGGGTATAGAGGCGCCGAGGCTGAAGCCCGCAGCGGCAACGACGACGGGGCTGGAGGTCTCCAGAGGTCCGACGATGGATCCGGCCGTACGGGCGTTGTCGATCGCGTTGCTGAACCACCTGCGGCCGAAGGCAGCCGTGGTCTCTATCCCGGCGGCGAGACGCCTCGTGATTTCGAGTATGGTTCCGAGAACGGCCGTGTGCATTTTCGGAAAGGCCTTTGCGGCGGGGGGCCATGGCAGGAGCCGTATGCCTGAAATGTCCTCCTCGGAAAGCTCGTTTTCGATGAAGATGCGCAGGTCGTCCATGGCCGAACCGGCGTCGGAAGAATCCATGGGGGGAGACCAGACGGGGTTATTTCCGTCGTCGGCCATGGATGCGATTTCGCGATCGTAGTGGACGACGAGCATCTTCGTGCGGGGGAATCTTTCTCCGAGGCTTCGGGCGAGATGGTCAATGCCCGGTTCGAGGAGGATGACGCACGAGGGAGGGCAGAGCCATCCGAGCGCGGCCACGAATCGGTCGGCCTCGATCGCGGGATCGAAACGGGAATGGATGGCTAGGCCATCGACCGTGAGGCCTCTGGCTCCGGATCTGCTGGGGGGAAACGATAGTTCCATTGTTACGCGGGGAGGCTCGCGATGAGGGCAGCGATCTCCGATTTCTCGGCGGTGAGAGGGCGGGAAAAAAGCAGGGGAAGGGAGGCGTCGCACCACGACGGCAGGAAACGTTTGATGGATTTCTGAAGCTGCATCAGGAAAAGCTGGGTGTCGAAACTTCCATCCTTCTCGAGGCAGAAGAGGACGACCTTGTCGCCGATCGGGAATGTCCTGCCAAGCGGGGATATCATCAGCGACACGATTCGAAAGCCGTCCCGGGAAAGGCGGTAGCGCTCGGCGACGGGAAAACGGACTGAAATGGAGCCGGTCATCCGTTCCAGCGAGATTGCGATCAAGAGACCGCTCCTTCCGTTGTCGTTCATGGATTTCGCGATCCTTGCGATTTCATCGGCGAGGGCGTGGGGGGCGGGAGCCGAGGAGTCGGTCTGGGTGAAAAAGGGCGAAGATCGGTATGCGACGAGGGCTGGATAGGCATCGAGGAACGTTTGCGAGAGGCTCCTGTATTTTTTCTCCTCCCGTTCGGCATCGACGGGAACGGAAAACATGAGGAATCCGAGCAGGCTTTCCCCGAACCGGATGGGGAAAAACGCGAGCGAAAGAATCGATTGGAATTCGCCCCGGGAAAAAAAAAGCCTGAAGCCTTGAAGAGTGGGACCTGAAACGATGGTGAAATCAGCGTGACCCGAAAGAACCTCGTCGATCACCTGAAGAGGAAACCTGAGGCGTCGGGAGGTCGTCTCGTCGAAACCGTGCTGGGCCCAGGGGCTGAAAAGGGCAGTGGAATCGTCTTTCAGGAAAAGGGCGCCCTTGGCGGTGCCGAAGAACGAGCGTGCGATGGCGAAAAAAGAGGCAGGGCACGCGACGCCCGATTCGAGCGAGGCGAAGGGAAAAACGGCCGCAACGGATGGTGCGGGCCCGGAAACGACGGAATCTCCTTCGTTTGAGGAGATCCGCAACCGTGTTGCTCGATTAAAGAGCCCCCCGTCAACCTTGATCGGTGACGAGGGGCGCCGTTCCTTCAGTGCCTTTTGGAGCAATCCCATTACACAAGCCCCAATTCCTCGAAAAGTTTTTTATAGACGTCGAACTGGTCGGATTTGGCGAACTCCTCGATCTTGTCGTCGGGCAGGGACTCGAGAAGCTTGTCCAGGTAGGTCAGGACGGACTTGATCTCGTCCTTGAGGTTGCCGGGCACGGGTGCGGCAACCGGAGCCTCAGGAGCCGATTTGGCTGCCATGGCCGGTGCTTCGACGATGGGAGTTTCGGCAACGGCTTCGATCGGCAAAGCGGGCTCCATCGGCTCGGGAATGGAAATCTCAATGGTGTCCTGTATCTCCTCGGGGGCCGGTTCGAGGGATTCTTCCAGTTGCTCGGTGGGCTCGACCGTTTCGATGGACGGGATCTCCTCGATTTCCGGCAAGGTCGTTTCAGAGCCGGGAAGTTCGATACCCTCGAGGGTTTCAAGCTCCTCCTCGACGACCGTTGCTTCTTCCGGTTCGGTGGATTGTTCCTCGGTGAAGACGGGACCTTCGGCGCTCGGGATGAACTGGCTTTCCTGTTCGACTATCTCAGGCGGCTGCTCGGATTCCTCGAGGATGGAGAGTTCGCCTTCATCGAAAAGATCGACGGATTCGGGGATCTCTTCGGGTTCCGTGAAAGGAACGGACGCCTCGGGAGGAAGAAAGTCGGGCTCGCTCCCGGTCGCGAGCTTTGGTGAAAAGGCGCTCAGCCCGGCGTTGCTCGGCGAGGAAATATCGAGGGTAAACTCGTCACCCTCTTCGAGATTCGGGGTGAAGGACTCTTCCTCGGCCTGGAGGGACACGCCGCTCAGGTCGGGTTCCTCAAGCGGAGGTTCATCGAGGCTCGCCTCCTCCTCTTCGAGATAGGAAGTGTCGATATCATCGACGGTGTTCGGAAGGACCGCTACGTTTTCGATGTCGAGAGTGGTTTCTTCGAGAAGCGGAGATTCCTCAAGGGGCGGCTCGTCGAGGGAAACCTCCTCGATGACGAGGTCGGAGGTATCGGATGACGACACGGCGGATTCGGCGGGAACGGGGGACTGATCCGGCGATTCGGCGAGGATGTCGTCGGAAAGCAGATCGGCAGAACTGTCATTCTGCTGGGGAATGATGAACCGTTCGTCGGTTTCGCTGACCCCTTCGCCGGTTTCCTCGGTAAAGTTAGCGGTATTGAGGATGTTGTCGAGTTCATCGCCGGTGAGGGCGATGGTCTCGTCCTCCTCTTCGTCGAAAAACCCCTGAGGCTTCGGTTCGGCTTTCTTCTCTTCGACCGCTTCCTCGGCGATGGAAGGACTGGGGCGTTCGATCTTGAGGTCGGCGAGCTGGGCCTTGAGGCTCGAGAGCTCTTCACGTATCGAGGAAAGGTCGTCGGCAATTTTCAGCAGGATCTGGGTGGAAATGTCTTCGCTGAGAACGGTTTTTTCCGTTTCGGCGAGCCTTCCCTCGCTTCCTGCTAGGCGTTGTCCGAGAGAACCGTCATCAGCGGGCTGGTCGGATTGATCGAATGCGGTTTCATCGATTTCGAGTTCCGGAAGCTCTTCTTTTTCCTCGGGGGCCGGTTCTTCCATTTCTATCTCGGTGAGGTCCCGTTCGCTCGTCGGAAGGGTGGATTCCTCCATAGCGGACTTATCGGGGGAAACGCTCTCTTCGGCATTTTCCGTTTCGGTCCCGATCGAATCGATGTCGATTTCGGGAAGGTCGTCGAGGGAAATGTCGAGCTTCGTCTCGTCCAATTCCAGGTCCTTCGGCGCCGACTCGAGGTCGAAGGAATCCATGTCGGAAATTTCCTCCGTTTCGATGCCGAAATCCACGGAATCGAAGCTCGAAGTCTCGGCCGAGGAGCCTTCGACGGAGGCGGGGAGGCTGTCGTCGAACTGAAGGTCCATGTCCAGGGGCTCTTCCTCGACGGAAGAATCCGAAGGATGCAGGGAATCGGCCGGCGGAGCCTCGTTTTCGAGGAAGTCGTCGATCGAAACGGCGTCAAATTCGGCGGCCGAAGAGGCTTCGCCCGATTCGGCAGCCGAGGAGGTGCCGAAAACATCGCTCACATCCTCGAATACCGATTCTTCCTCTTTGGTGAGGAAGGATTCGTCCTCGATCTCGGTGCTTTCAATATCCGGTATGCTCAATTCGACCTCCGGTCCATCGAGGGGAACCTCCTGGGGCTCACCCTTTACCCATACGCCATACTGCTCAAGGTCGCTGTCAGAAAGCGGAGGGTTTGTGTTTCCCGGGTCTTGATTGCGCTTATTATCGACGGCCATCCACATCTCCCGAAAAAGTGTACATAATAGTAACATTATCGACAGAAACCTGCAAATGATTACAGTTAACTACACTGTAGTCGATGACTTTTTGCATTGTCAATAATTATCTAAAGAAAACGAAACCGCAAGCCGTTCATAAAATAAATGAAGCTTGCCCATGTCGCACTATCAGGCTACTGCGCGGTCATTGCCTATCTCTTCCTTTCGCTCTGTTTCGGTCCCAACGGGCTTCTCGCCTACGGCGGCCTTTCGGCGGAAATGGCTGCAATTGACAATAACCTTACGAGCCTCAGAAACCATAATGCCGACCTGAACAGACAGATCGGCTCTCTGACCTCGAGCCGAGAGACCCTTTTAAAGGAATCCCAGAAAATCGGCTACTATCCGAAAAACGCCCGCGTCATCCGCTTCAAGGATTACGATGCCCAGCGGACCTTCTACGACGCCGGTACCATTCTTCAAGTTCGCGACAGGAAAACCGCTCCCCAATGGCTCCTGAGATTCATCGCCTTCACCGTCGGCTGCGGCGTTTTCACCTGGCTCTGCAGGAAAAAGCCGGGAAGGCCCCGGCGCCGGTAAGCGGAGCACGGCGAGTACCCGGCGCTCGCCGGTAAGCGGAGCACGGCGAGTACCCGGCGCTCGCCGGTAAGCACAACACGAAAAGTACCCGGCGCTCGCCGGTAAGCAGAGCAAGGCGAGGCCGTACTAGCGGAGCCTCGTCCACGTCGAATCCCGGCTGTATCCGTTGTCCAGCTTTTCGATCTTGTTGTCGCGAACCTCAACGGCCGTCGTTTCCTTCCTGCCTGCAAGCGTAGAGCCATCCTCGGTCAACCTGAATATCCAGCGCATGGGACGGGCATCCTTCGCGATCGTCTTCGCGAGCCCGTATCCGATCAGCGAGCTCATGTAGAATTCCGGTATGTTCGGCTGGTCCTGGATGATGGAGACCGTGTCGCCGCTCGATTCGACCCTCAGCTTCATGACCGCGCCCGGAAGGCCGGCGGTGCCCCGGCCGTCGAGGTAGAGCCTGACGGTCGAAAGGCCCCGGTCGCCCTGCCAGATGCCCGCGACATCCTCGACGTTCACCTGAGACCGGAATGCCGATCCCGAAGACCTCGAATCCGGCTGGACCTTGTCGGGGAGAACCGACTGGGGCTGGGCGCTCGGAGCGATCGATTCCATGAACGATCGCACGAAGTCCCGGCACTGGAGCATGACGCGATTCAGGGAGTCGTAGCTTTCCGAGAACCGGTGGGAATCGGCGGAGGATACCCTGGTGATCTCGACCGTCAGGATGTAGCGGTCCTGGACCCTTCCGATGGATCCGGTCATGAGAAAATCGCCGTGAAGGAGCCCTCCTGGGGGCGAGGAATCCTCCGGCGTCGAGGCCGGGGACTGGGAAAAGGACTGCTCCCGCAGGACCAGATCGCGGGCGTCGGAATCGACGATCCGGAAAAAGCGGTAGGAATCGACATAGGAAAGGACGAGGCTTCGGAGGGAAGTCGTCTCGTTTTCAGAAACGCCGCCGAGGGCCTTGAAGTCTCCGACGACAAGGACGGGCTTTTCGGCATTCGAAACCTGGGCCCCGAGAGGCGCCAGCGCAGCGATGACGAGAAAAAAGAGCATGGGGAAAATCGGCGATCGAACGGAGCTGCGTGGTTTCGTCATTTTTTACGGATTCCTCATCGGAACCCTACCATCAAGTATATCAACGCAGGCTACGTCCTTCAATATAAAAACGCTTTTCGCATGCTTCCCCGAGAGAAAAACTCTTGCGAGGCAGCGTACCCGATCGAACGACCGTGCCGAAGAGGGATTTTCCCTCTATCGGGGGAAGCTCCACGCCGACGGCTCCCGGTTCCATCGAGAGACGTTCGAGGACATCGTCGCCGTGGATGTAGTCGACGCGGGAACCCTTCGTCACCGCGAGGTAGCGTTCGAGCGCCGGTTCGACGACGGCGACCGCGAGGCTCTCGGGATCGGGGAGGGCGAAGGTCGAGATTTCCGCCCTCGACCTGAGCCTCACCAGATTTCCGTCGGAACCCGGCCCGCCGGCGGCCGAACCCGGTTTCCCGGGGGAGACGGGCCCGAACCCCTCGTTTCCGAGGAGGAAGGAGGAGAAATCGGAGGGATCCACGCCGTAAAGTATCCGGTGGATCGGAAGACAGGAAAGTCCTGGGTCGCGGATCGAAAGGATCTCGACGAGGGCGTAGCGGGCGGGGGAATCGGACCGGGCCCCGAGGGCCTTCAGCTCCTCCCAGTAGGCCTTCGCGGAGGCGAGGGAATGGTTGCCGTCGCCGACCGCGAAGCTGAATCTGGTCGCGGATCCGTACCTCGAGCGGGACCGTTCGGGTGAGGCGAGGATCTCGAGGGCTTCGGCAACCCCCGCGAGCAGATCAGGGTCGGCGACGAGACGGCCCGAGATCCTTCCCGCGCCCTGCATCAGGGAAAAATCGTAGAGGAGGGGCATGGAATCCCGCGACCGTTCGAGGTTGCCGATCAGCTCGTCATCGTCGTCGTCGACGAGCATGAGGACATGGGGAAACTCGTAGAGCGCCGCCCGCCTGAGGGCGAGCCGGGCGGGAATTCGGGATTCGACCGTCCGCTCGGTGGATCGAATCGGGGCGTTCGAACCCGGCCGATAATCGTAGAACTCGAGGTCGATGGCGGCGACGAGGCCCCGGCGGCGCTCGTGGAACGGGGTGCTCCTCTCCACGTAGACGAGGCCCTCGCCGATCTCGGCGAGCAAGCCTTTTTCCCGGTAGTCGGCCATGGCAGCCCCGACCCCCCCCATCCGGACCTCCGTTTCGTCGAGGTAGGCCTCGGGGATGATGCATCTGAGGGTCGACGGCAGGGTGCCGACGAGGCGGTCTGCCTCCTCCCACCAGGAGGGCTCGGAGGTATACTGGTCGCAGGCGACGACGGCCCAAGGTTCCATGGCGATGCCCTTGCGGGGCAGGAGAATCTTCGCCTCCAGCCCGATGCCGAGCCTCGCGAAGCGTTCGATCAATCCGGCTTCCATGCTCAAAGCTCCCCTTTCGATGAATGGCCGCCGCCGGGGCAGCGGATGATGAAGCCCTCCTCGACGGGTTTCGAGGTCCTGAGCCTCGCCGGCCTTTCCCGGGCGGCGAAGGGCGCGCAGGCGCCGTCCTCGCCGATCAGGACGAAGTCCGAGTCGGTTATCGAGGTAATGTCGGGGCCGATGTACTCGATCGTATCGCCCTCCGATATCCGGTTCCGGGCGTCGAGAAGGAAGCTGCCGTCCGACTGCTTTTCTCCGACGGTGCCAAGGAAGAGGTAGTCCCGTTCGTAGGATCCCTTCGTCGGGGAATCCATGCGGTCCCGTCCGAAGAAAAATCCGGTCGAGTATTCCCGGTGGGAGACGTTGTCGATGTCGGCTCGGTAAGCCGCATAATCCGGAACCGGCTTGCCCTCGATCCTGTCCAGGGCCTTCCGGTAGGCTCGGGTGACGACGGCCGTATAATAGAGGCTCTTCATCCTTCCCTCGATCTTCACCGAATCGACCCCGGCGTCCCGGATCTCGCCCAGATGGTCGATCAGGCAGAGGTCGCGAGAGGAAAGGAGGGCAGTAAAATTCCCGCCCTCGACGACGGGTAGGTATTCGCCCGGCCTCTCCGACTCCTCGAGCACCCGGTAGTTCCAGCGGCAGGACTGGGCGCACTCGCCCGAATTGGAGGACCGCCCGGAGAGCCAGGAGCTCATCATGCAGCGGCCGGAATAGGCGACGCACATGGCCCCGTGCACGAAGACCTCGAGCTCGACGTCGGGGACGGCCTTCCTGATCCTGGCGATGTCCCGGAGCGAAAGCTCGCGGGCGAGGATGATCCGGGAAAAACCGCAGTCGCGGTAGAACGCGGCCGACTCGGAATTGAGGCAGTTGGCCTGGGTGGAAAGATGGAGGGCGACGGCCGGGAATTCCTTCCGCAGTATCGGGACGAGGCCGGGTTCCGAGATGATGAAGGCGTCGAAGGGGTAGCGGGCGATCTCCCCGAAGCTCGCCCTGAGAAGGTCGACGTCGCCGTCGTGGAGGGCGGCGTTGAGGGTCCCGTAGAGTTTTTTCCGTCCCTTGAGCCTTGAGACCTGCTCCCAATCCTTTCCGGAAAAATTGTCGGCCTTCGCCCTGAGGGAGAAACGCGAAAGGCCGATGTAGGCGGCATCGGCACCGTAGGCCCAGGCGTAGCGGAGCTTTTCGAGGTTGCCGGCCGGCGAAAGGAGTTCCATGCCGACGAGCATACGGACGGGGCGGGAGAGCGTCAATAGTGGTTGCGCTTCGGCCCCTCCCCGGGTAGACTGAAGTCCATGAAGATCCTTCTAGTCTCCGCCAACCCCGAATCCACCGCGAAGACCCCGCTCGGTGCCGCGTACCTCGCCTCCTACCTGAAATCGGTTTTAGCCGCCCGTTCTTCGCCCCCGGCGGTCACCGTCGAGCTGAGGAGCTTCAGCCCCGAGGCGGACCCCGCCTACTGCGCACGCGAGATAGCGGCCTCGGGCGCCGACGCGGTAGGCTTCTCGACCTACGTCTGGAACCGCAACTTCTGCCTTTCCGTCGCCCGTTTTCTCGGTGCGCCAAAGGCCATTCAGGGCGGGGTCGAGATCGGGCGCTCGGCCGGGAAACCGGCATTTGGCGGGGCTTGGGGGAGGCCATTCATCTTCGCCGGCGGCCCCGAGGCAGGATCCCGGCCCGAGCCCTTCCTCGACGGGGGGCTTTTCGACGCCGTCGTGGCGGGCGAGGGGGAAGGACCCTTCGTCGGAATCGTCGACGCTCTCGTCGCCGGGAAACGGGAGGAGGTTTCGGGGCTCATCGACGGCAGGGCCGCGAGGGTCGAGGACCTTGACGAGCTGCCCTCGCCCTACCTGGACGGCACGATCGAGGCCGGATCCTCCGTGCTCTGGGAGCTTTCGCGGGGCTGCGCCTTTTCCTGCGCCTACTGCTACGAGGGAAGGGGCGGGGCGGGGGTGAGGAAGTTCGGGCTCGAACGCCTCGCCCGGGAGCTCGCCGTCTTCGCGAAGGCCGAGGTCGGGGAGGTTTTCGTCCTCGACGCGAGCTTCAACCTCGACCCGAAACGGGCCAAGGAGATCCTGAAGCTCATCTCCAGGATAGCCCCGGACTGCTACTACTATTTCGAGGCGAGGCCTGAGTTCATCGACTCCGAGCTCGCTGCCCTGTTCGCCTCACTCGAGTGCTCGGTCCAGATAGGGCTCCAGAGCTCGGACGTCGGGGTCTGCGAAACGGCGGGCCGGAAGCTGGATCCTGAGGATTTCGCCGAAAAGGTCGGCCTCCTGAACGAGGCGGGCGTCGTCTACGGCTTCGACCTCATGTACGGGCTTCCCGGCGAAGGCTACGAGGGGTTCCGGAACAGCCTCGATTTCGCCCTCGAGCTTTCGCCCAACCACCTCGACATCTTCCGCCTTCTTCTCCTGGGCGGGACCGAGTTCGCCGAGAGGGCCGCGGAGCTCGGCCTGGTCCACGAGACGGAACCGCCCTATGCCCTCATCTGCGCCCCCGGCTTTTCCGTCGACGACATGGGGAGGGCAAGGACTCTGGCGAAGGCCACGGACCTTTTCTACACGAGGGGAAGGTCTGTCGCCTGGTTCAAGCCTCTTGTCGCCCTGCTCGGCACGAAGCCTTCCGGCTTCCTCGAGGGCTTCGCGGACTACCTCGCCGATGAAAGGCCCGGTCTTCTCGAGGACTCAAGCAAGCCGGGGGACGCCGATCCCCGCGTCATCGAGGGCCTCCAGGCGGCCTACGCCCGATTGACCCTGAAGGCGGCGGGCCTCGTCCCCTTCGCCACGCTGGTCGAGGACATCATCGCCTTCAACGCCGCCTACGCGAGGCTCATGCTCTCCCCGCCTGATCCCGCCTCGGCGCTCTCCGCCCAGACCGATCGGACCGGCACGCCGAGGCTCCAGAGCCCGCCCTTCAGGCTCGCTTCGACGGCCGAGCTCATCCGGTTCCGCTATCCGGCTGAGGCTATCTACGAGGCGGGAGCCTACAACCTCCGAGAACTTGCCAAGGGGGTCAAGCCCCAGACCGACCTCTGCGTCATCTATACCTCGAAGGGGGCGGTGAAGACCGAGAGCATGGACGGGCCCTACTACACCCTGCTCGAGCGCCTCGCCGCGGGAAAGGATCCGGGATCGGCCCAGGTCGGATTGAAGCTCAAGATGGGGGACGTCGACCGCTTCGTGCACTTCTGCCTGGTCGAGGGGATCCTCGTCCCTGCCGCCCGTCTGGCCGCAGGAAAGCCCCAAGCCGATCGCGGCCGTCCTTCTCTGTAGGCAGGGAAAGCCCCCCTAGCTCGCCTCGTCGGTCGCCGGGCGGGCGAAGCGTTCCTTCATCTTCTTGAAATACTTTTCGGCGTCGTCCTCGGCGACGAGGCCGTCGTCCTCGCGGTACTCGAGGAGGTTCACCGGAATCTCCTCGATGAAGGGGGAGGGCTGGCACTCGACGGTCTCCCTCATGTGCTTTCTCGTGTGGCAGGCGGTGATGTAGAGCTTGTTCCTCGCCCGCGTGATCGCGACGTAGAAAAGCCGCCTCTCCTCCTCGATGTTGTCCGGGCTCTCCTCGAGGGCCCGGGCGTGGGGGATGATGCCGTCCTCGCAGGCCGCGATGAAGACGACCGGGAACTCCAGGCCCTTCGCGCTGTGGATGGTCATCAGGTTCACCTTGCCCTTCTCCTCGTCGTCCATGTCGTCCCGGCTCATCAGGGTGATGCGGTTCAGGTAGGTGTAGAGGCTCGGGTCCAGGTTGTCGGGGTCCTTCTCCCAGTCGTCCAGGGAGGCGATGAGGCTTTCGACGTTCATGTACTTCCAGCGGGCGGCCTTCTCGTTCTTCTGGTACTCCTGGACGAGGTAGCCCCAATAGTCGATGTTCTCGACCAGGGCCTTGAGCTTGCCGGCGAGCCCCCGATGGCCGAGCATCTCCCCGCGGTAGTACTCGATGAGGTTCGCGAAGGATTCGAGGTCGGCGCGGGCCGCCTCCGGAAGCGGGGAGTCCACGGCGAACCTGAGGGCGTTGATGCTCGAGTAGAGTGAGATGTTCTTCCTCGTCGCGATGGCGGTGACGGCCTCTATCGTCTTCCGGCCGATCCCGCGCTTGGGGGTGTTTATGATACGGAGGAGGTTTACGTCGTCGTCCGGATTCGCGATAACCCGGAGGTATGCGACGATGTCCTTGACCTCGGATCGCTGGAAAAACGAGGTTCCGCCCGAGACCCGGTAGGGGATGGCGTCGGCGAGCAGGGCCTCCTCGAGGCTCCTGGTGAGGTTGTTCGTCCGGATGAGGATGCCGAACTCGTCGTAGCGGCGGTTTTCCTGCATCATGACCGTCTTGATGGTTCTCGCGATGAACTCGGACTCTGCCCCCTCGTTCTCGGGAAAATAGACCTCGATCGGCTTCCCCGCGTCCTGGCCCGACCAGAGGGCCTTGTCCTTCCGGTTCTTGTTGTGCCTGATGACCCCGTTCGCCGCCTCGAGGATCGTGTTGGTGGATCGGTAGTTCTGTTCGAGCTTGATCTCCATGACCTCGGGGAAATCCCTCTCGAAACGGAGGATGTTCTCGTAGCTCGCCCCTCGCCAGGAGTAGATCGACTGATCGTCGTCGCCGACGACGCAGACGTTGTTGCCAGCCAGGAGCTTCATGAAGCGGTACTGGAGGAGGGAGGTGTCCTGGAACTCGTCCACCATGATGTACTTGAATTTTTCGCGGTACTCCTCGAGGGCGGCGGGGTTCTCCTCGAAGAGCTTGATCGGCAGGACGATCAGGTCGTCGAAGTCGACGGCGTTGTAGAGCTTCAGGTGGGACTGGTATTCCTGGTAGAGGGGGAGGTACATGTCGTTCGCCCTGTCCCAGGTGACCCGGCCGGTCTTGATGTTCGAGAAAAGGCTCCCGATGATCCCGACGTCGGCAGCCTCCTCGGTGATTTTCAGCTCCCGTGCCGCGTTCTTGATGAGCTGGTAGCGGTCGGACTCGTCGTAGATGCTGAAATTCATCCGGTACCCGAGCAGGTTGATCCGCTCGCGGAGTATCTTGACCCCGAAGGCGTGGAAGGTTCCCACGGTCAGGTTCGAGAGCTTCCGCCTGGTGAGCTCCTTGATCCGCTCGCCCATCTCCCGGGCGGCCTTGTTGGTGAAGGTGAGGGCGAGGATGGCCGATTGGGGTATCCCCTCGTCGAGCATGTAGGCGATGCGGAAGGTGATGACCCGGGTCTTTCCCGAACCCGCTCCCGCGATGATCAGAAGGGGGCCGTCGACGGTCGTAGCGGCCAGGTATTGCCGGTCGTTGAGTTCGCGGCGGTAATCGATATCCATGTGGGGCCATGATACCCGAAAGCGGGCTTCAGTGAAAAGCCCTGCACGTTTCCCGTCGTCGGGCCCCGACGCAGAGGGACTAGCTTTTGGTCAGGCAGTGCTTGAGGTAGA
>DBTK01000078.1 GCA_002307015.1 Spirochaetaceae bacterium UBA1318 | reverse complement strand
TATGATTATTTTGGACACTACTGAATTTTAATGTAGTTCTATATACTTAATTTTGTTTTATCATATCTTTACATATCAATATTTATTAACTTTAAAATATAATATTTTACAAAATTTCGATTTCACTATTTAATCGATCAATTTCATATAATATATTATTTATTTCATTATCTCCTATTTCATTTATTTTTTGATAATTAATAATATTTTCTCTTATTAATGAAGTCGATTTTAAGATACTTCCTATAAGAGTTAAAGAACACTTCTCTTTTAAATCGTTAAAACGATTGTCTGTTTCATTTATATACTTTGATATTGGCATCCCAGAATATTTAATAGTAATAATACTTTTCCAATTTTTGTATGATTCTTCCTCACAACTAATAAAGTATATTATATTTTCTGATGTCAAGGTTCCAATTACTTCGTAAATTGCCTCAAAATTTAATAGATATTTCAAGAAATCATAATTCAAACTACATATAATTAAAGAGAAAGTTAAATACTTAAATTTTTCTATAAGTAATTCTAATGCATCTTTAGTTTTATTTTCATTAATATTTTTTAAAGCATTTTCTATTGTGTTTATTTTTTTTATTTCATTATCTATCGTCTTATCAATCTTCGTTTTTTTATATGCACTACTATTTCCAACACGTTTATAATAATTAATTAATTTTGTTCCTTCATAATTTTTTCCTTTCCCATTATTTGAGTCTAATCGATAATTATTTTCAAGATCTTCTTTTGTATAATTTTTTAAAGGATTAAATCGATAACCACAATAAGGGCAATATTTGTCTTTATAACAACCGAATACTCCACATATTTTACATCTTTGCATTTATCCTCCAGAATGTAATAAGATATAAATATGTTCATAACTTATATTAAAGGCTTTTTTAGTTACTCTTTATGGATGTTTTAAATATTTGCATTGCAGCTAACTATTTTTAGGCGTATTTCATATTAAGAAGATAATTGAGCACATATTAGTATACGTATATGGCTTTTGAAATAACGGTAGCCGTCATTGAATTCACAATAATCAAATACCGAACTATAAAACGCAATATTACATAATATATCTATATATATCCACACTAAAACCAAATACTCCAATATGATAAATATCAGAGATCCAAGGGACTCGATATTCGCAGAAAATCACGCTTAGCTACATGTGTATAGATTTGCGTAGTATTGGGACTTGCATGGCCAAGAAGCGCCTGGATATACCTAAGATCGGTTCCTGATTCCAGGAGGTGAGTGGCGAAACTGTGCCTTAAACAATGAATGGATACATCCTTCGAGATTCCTGCATTATTGAGCGCCTTTTCGAAGATCTTTTCAGCTGTTCGAATTGAAAGATGATCTTTATGATCCATACCCTCAAAAAGCCAATTTTGCGGATTGTAGACATCAAGATAGAGCGAAACCGCTTCCCAGGCCCTGGAAGCCAGCAATGTGTATCGATCCTTTCGCCCCTTGGCCTTTCTAATATAAATCACTTTTCGGGAGCGATCCAGATCATCGAGTTGCAGAGAGACAATTTCGCTTACGCGTAATCCCCCGGAATAAGCAAGCATAAGAAGTGCCCGGTGTTTCAAATTTCTCTCTTCGGCGAATAAGGATTCTATCTCATCACGGGAAAGCACGTGAGGTAGACTTGCATCGAGCTTGGGGCGTTTCCGTTCAGCGACAATCCCTCGATGAAGCACGACGGTGAAAAACAATTTCAGAGCGCTGATCGCGGTATTGATGTAGGATGCGGAATGGCCTTCCCTTTCTCGGTCGGCAAGGAAGGCGGTAATTTCGTCGGCAGTGACAAGATCGGGCGGTTTCTCCAGTGTTTCGAGGAGTACGGACACATAGTGCTGATAGGCAGTGATAGTCCGCTGGGAGTACTTCCTCGCTCTCATTTCATCAAGGAAGGTCTTTTTTAGCGCATCGGAAAACCATGAGGATGGGGTCAGGTCCTGTAAACCCCGGCCAGAAAAAATAGCCCTTAATGTTACGAACACTTCACGTCGGTTGGGAAATTCCCATCGATACAGATCTGGGTCCCACTTGTACGATGGAATTCTCTTTACCTGCCGGACGGTGGCTTCGTCTTCCTCGAAGTACAAGCCGACCGTCTTCGAGTCGATCATGATGATCTTCGCTTTGGGCATCACCTCGCTCCAAACCGAATAACGCGGTTTATCGCACGGATACTTCAATTCCGAACGAGTAACGGCTTGATTATTGAGCGGTACAGTACGTTTTGGCAAAGCCCTCGTTTTCTGTTCTGAAAGGGTACGGCACGGCCGACACATTCCGAATTTTTTAAAATTAGAATGCGCTGGGACAATCGACTTTTGGATCGGTAACAGGCTCAGCAAAATCGATGTTTACTTAACACGATCCGATACACATGAGCCATCTCCGCCGAAACAGGATGAAAGCTTCCAAGAGTATCTATATTTTCATGATTATAGTACGTTCATTTGAATTGGCAAGCATTTTTTTTACTTCCATTTCTAGTCGTGTTTTAAATACGTTTTTCGAGCTTTCCAGTCGGGCAGGAGAATTTCGAGAAATTCGTAAAAATCCTTGTCATGTCCGCGATGCTGAAAATGACTGAGTTCATGCATGATGACGAGCTCAATCGCTTCCTTGGGATATTTGACAAGTTCAGCATTCAGTGTCACGGAACGCTTCCGCGGGTTACAGGTTCCCCAACGACTTCTCATGGTACGTATCCGTATCTCCGGGCGGGTTATCCCGTACCTAGCGGCGATGACGAGACAACCGTCAATGATCGAGGGAAAACGTTCCCTGGCTCGCGCGACATACCAACGCTCGAGGAGGGCGCGAACGGCGGCTTCATCCTCGGGATTCGAGGCTTCGGCGACGATCGCATCCCCGCGGATCTGGACACGCTGGCGTGAGAGTGCGAGGCGCACATCGAGGCGGTAAGGCGAGCCAAGAAAGGGGAGAGTCTCGCCGGAACGGAATCTCATCTCACGCCGGGAAGCGGCGCGCTCGGTGACCTTCAGCCGGCTTCGCTTTATCCATTCCTGATGGGAAGCGACAAAGGAAACGATATCAACATCGGGAGACGAGAGGGGCGCGCGTACCTGCACGCTCAAGTCCGGAAGGATTCGGATACAGATAGTCCGTCTGTCGGTGCGCACAACCACGTAATCGATATTGTCGGACATCACCCATCCTCCGAAAAAACGGATCACCAGCATGCACAGTATGCTACGGAATCGTTTCCGATTCAAGATACCTGCCGACTCCCGTCATCCCTTGCGCGAGGCGATATATCGAAGTATTCTTTGGCCATGTTTTCAACCGGCAATCTCGTACTGTACAAGGGAAAACCCTGCGTCGTCATCGACTCAGGCGATCGTGCGGAAATCCGCCTACCCGATGGTTCCACCACAAGAATCAGGGAGAAAGACGCGGAGCTGCTCCACGTCGGTCCCGTTAAATCATTCGACGGCAACGATATACCTCAAGGCGACTTCGAGACGGCGCGGCAGGTGTCGGCTGGGGAGACGGTGACGCTCAAGGAACTGAGCGAACTCGTCTTCGGGGAGTTCCTTCCACGGACGGCGTGGGCCTCGATGAGGGAAATCCTGGCCGGCGAGAGGTTCAAGCTCGAGGACGGCGCCGCACGGGCGCTCACCGACGAGGAGTCCCTCGCCGTCAGGCGAAAGGCGGCCGAAAAGGCCGAGGCCGGAAAGGCGAGAGCCGAGTTCATCGCGAGAGGCAGGCGGTTCGTCGTCGAGAGCGGGGACGCTCCCTTCGTTTCCGAGATCGAAGCCTTCGCCCTCGGATCCTCGAAAAAGGGACAGCTCCTGAAGGAGATCGGCTTCGCCGAAACCCCCGAGGCGGCCCACGAATTCCTCCTGCGGATCGGGACCTGGGGAGAGTTCTACAATCCCCACCCGGCCCGCTTCGGAATGCCCAAGCGCCCACCCGCAGTCGAGATCGGCCCGCGGGACGACGAGGGTCGGGTCGACCTTACCGGCCTCGATTCCTGGGCCATCGACAACGCCTGGACACACGACCCGGACGATGCGGTCGCCATCGAGGGAAAATACCTGTGGATCCACGCGGCCGATCCCGCCTCCTCCGTCGCGCCCGAGAGTCCGGCCGACCTCGAGGCCCTCGCCCGAGGCGCGACGCTCTACGATCCGGCTCTCATCGTCCCGATGTTCCCCGAGGCCGCGCTCTCGTCGTTCTGCCTTGGCCTCACGGAGATTTCCCCTGCCCTTTCGTTCCGCGTGCTGCTCGCGAACGACGGCTCGATCGAGGAAACGGTCGCGCTCAGGTCATGGATCAAGGTCAGGCGTCTCTCATACAACGAGGCCGATCTACGCCTCGACCGCGAACCCTTCGCCGCACTCGACGCCATCGCCAGACGAAACGAGGAAAGGAGGACGGCGGCTGGAGCGGTCTCCATCGACATACCCGAGGTGAGGGTCTTCGTCGTCGACGGGAAGCCCAGGATCGACCCGGTGCCGGACACGAGAAGCTCGAGTATCGTCAGGGAGATGATGCTCATCGGGGGCGAGGCGGTGGCAAGATACTCCTACGAGGCGAAGCTCCCCATCCCCTACTACTCCCAGGAATCCCCGCTCGACAGCGAGGAGAAGCCGGGCCTCGCCGGGCAGTTCGCGCTGAGAAGGACGATGAGGCCGGGCAGCGTTTCGGCGATACCGGGGCCGCATCGGGGGCTGGGCCTCACCTTCTACTCCCAGGCCTTCAGCCCGCTCAGGCGCTACCCCGACCTTCTCGCCCATCAGCAGATACGCTCTCTGCTCGCCGGCAGGGAGCCGCTTTCGGCCGACGAGATCGTGAGACGGGTCGGCGCCGCCCAGGCGGCCATGAGCCAGGTGAGGCAGGCCGAGCGGGCCTCGAACCTGCACTGGACCCTCGCCTACCTGAAATCGAGGGAGGGGTGGACGGACACGGGCGTCGTCGTCGGGGCGAACGACCGATCGGCGAGCGTCTACATCCCGTCGATCGGACTGGAAACGAGGGTCCGCCTTCCCCGAGCCGAGCTCAACGACCAGATCGAACTCCAGCTCACCGCGATCGACCTGCCGAAACTCGAGGCGAACTTCGATGTCGTCGGGGAGAGCCGGTAGCCGGAACCCTTCCCGTAGACAGCCGGCGTTACGGGAAAACCCGAACGGTCTTCGACCTACGCTCGTGCTGTCTTCGGACGCTTCGAAAAACTGCGGACGAGGGCGACGCAGAAAACCGTCGTCAGCACGGCGAAGGATGCGTAGAGGGCGAAGCCCGAACGGATCCCGAGGGACTGAGAGACCGCCGCCATGAGGAAGGGAAAAAGGAAGGAGCCGATGCCGCCGCCCGTGGCGGCGAAGCCGATCGCCTCGCCCTGGGCGTGGGGGAAGGCCTCGCCGACGATGGTCATCGCCGTGGGATAGACGACGGAACAGCCGAGGCCCGCGAAGAAAACCGCCGAGGCGCCGGCGATCACGGCGAAGCCGAAGACCGCGGGAACGGCGGGAGCCGGAGTCAGAAAGCCGATGAGGGCGAGGACGGCGACGGAAACCATGGCGAGGGCCGAGGCGAGAACGAGCACGAGGCCCTTCCTCGTACCCCGGTAGACGACGGGAACGCCGACCCTTCCGGCGAGAAGCCCGGCCCAGAATATCGACACCATGAACGAACCGACCGAAGCGCCCATGCCGAAGATCTTCACGAAGAACTCGGCGACCCAGTTCGAGACCCCGAGCTCGACGCCGACGTAGAGGAGAAGGGCGACGAAGGCAATCCAGTAGATCGGATCGCGGACAAGGGAGGACCGGCCTTCGGCCGATGCAGCCGATTCCTTTTCCCTTCCGAGGTCGCCGAAGGAAAGGGTCAGGACGGAGACGGCGAGAAGCCCGCAGATCGCCGCGAGACCGCGGAAGACGAGGGTCCAGGAGAGGCCGGCCTGCATGAGCATGCCGATGAGGAAGGGCCCCGCCACGGCGCCGATGGCGAAGGCCGCGTGCATGAGGTTCATCGCCCGGCCGGAACCGTCCTTGTCCATCTTGACGACGCTCGTGTTGACCGCGAGCTCGATGCCGCCCTGGCCCAGGCCGATCGCAAGGTAGAGTAGGAAATTCATCACGGGCGAGGGAAGGATCGCGAAGAAGGCCAATCCCGCCGTGTCGAGGGCTAGGCCGGCGAAGAGCATGGCGCGAGGCCCCGTTTTCTTGATGAGCCGGCCGCAAATGAAGGCTCCGGAGAAGTATCCGATGGCTCCCGCCGCGATGACGGCGCCCGCGGTCGTATAGGCCCAGTTGAAATCGGAAAGGATCCGCGGGAGGGTCGCGCCGACGATGGTCATCGAGGTGCCGAAAAGCACGAAGGTAATATAGAGGATGGCATAAAGGTAGCGGTAGCGAGATTGTACGATACTCATGGGGGTAAGGCTACCTCATCCCCATGCCGAGGTCAAGAACCTCGGTTTTTTTGTGGAATCCGGTCATTTTTCCGTCTTCCGGCGAGCCCCATCCGAGGGAACCTGGGAAGGTTCCGATTCCGCCTTTCCTGCATATTTATTCAAACAAACCGTATAAATTAGGATTTTTTTGCAAAACAAGTAGAACCAGGACATAAAACCCGGTATACTGGGAAGGTAGATTCATAGATTTGGAGGCCCTCGTGATCATCGTCATGAAGCCGTTGACTCCGGAATCGGAGATCAAGCGGATGATAGAAAAGGTTGAAAGGACGGGCTGCCGCGTCCACCTGTCGAAAGGCGACAACTACTGCATACTCGGTCTCGTCGGAGATATAGCCGGAGTCAACATCTCGAACTTCGAGTCGGAGGATTCGGTCGAGAAGGTGCTCAGGGTTACCGATCCCTACAAGCTCGCCAACCGGGTCTTCCATCCGGACGACACCGTCATCAAGGTCCGCGGGAGCACGATCGGGGGAAAATCCATCACCGTGATCGCCGGCCCCTGCTCCGTCGAGAGCGAGGACCAGCTGATGACGATCGCCCGTGAGGTCAAGCGGCTCGGGGCGACTTTCCTGCGCGGCGGGGCCTACAAGCCGCGGACCTCGCCCTACAGCTTCCAGGGCCTCGGAGAGGAGGGGCTCAAGCTCCTCGCCAAGGCGAGGGAGGAAACGGGGCTGCCCATCGTCACCGAGGTCGTCTCGACGTCCCTCGTGGAGCTCGTGGCCTCCTACGCCGACGTCCTCCAGATCGGGGCGAGAAACATGCAGAACTTCGAACTCCTGAAGGAGGTCGGCCGATGCGGAAAGCCCGTGCTCCTGAAGCGGGGCATGAGCGCGACCGTCGAGGACCTGCTGATGGCCGCGGAGTACGTCATGTCCTCGGGAAATCCGAACGTCGTCCTCTGCGAACGGGGCATCAGGACCTTCGAGAATTTCACCAGGAACACCCTCGACATCTCGGCCATCCCGGCGCTGAAGCGGCTCAGCCACCTTCCCGTCATCGTCGACCCGAGCCACGCGAGCGGACGATGGTGGATGATCGAGCCGCTCTCGAAGGCGGCCATCGCGGTCGGCGCCGACGGCATCACCGTCGAGGTGCACAACGATCCGGCGAACGCCCTCTCGGACGGCGAGCAGTCGATCAAGTTCAAGCATTTCGGAACGATGATGGAATCCATCAGGAAAATAGCGGCCGTCGACGGCCGGACGGTCTAGATGCCCGATATCCGCGACCTGACCGTCTCGATCGTCGGACTGGGCCTCATCGGCGGATCCTATGCCAAGGGCCTTCGCCGGCTGGGAACACGCCGGATACTGGGCGTGGACATCGACCGGGCGACCCTCGACAAGGCGAAAGCCTCGGGTGTCATCGACGAGGGCTTCGATTCGCCGGGCAAGGCCATCGCCGAATCGGACCTCGTCATCGTCGGCCTCTATCCCCGGCTCGCCGTCGACTTCGTGAAAGCCAACCTCGCCGGATTCAAGCCCGGCTGCGTCGTCACCGACGTATCGGGGATCAAGGCGAGGGTCCTGGGGGAGGTGATGGCCGTCATCCCCGAAAGCATCGATTTCGTGGGGGGCCATCCCATGGCCGGCGGTGAGAGCCTCGGGTACGACCACTCCTCGGCCGACATCTTCACCGGGGCGAGCTACCTCCTCACCCCGCACGAGAGGAACAGGAAGGAAAGCGTCGACCTCGTGCGGGAGATGGCCCTCGCCCTCGGCTGCAGGAAGGTGAGGGAGGTCTCGCCCGAGGTGCACGACCGGATCATCGCCAGGACCAGCCAGCTTCCCCATGTGGTCGCCTCGGCCCTGATCGCGGCGGCGGCCTCTGGGAGCGACGGCATGATCGACTGTTTTCTGGGGGGCGGGCTCCGCGACACGACCCGGATCGCCGACATCAACGGCAAGCTCTGGTCGGAGCTCCTCATCTCAAACTCGGGGCCCCTCGTTCCCTGCATAGAGGATTTCGAGGAGAAGATCAGGAAGCTCCGCGTCGCGATCGGCTCGGGAGACACCGAAGGGCTCGAGGCGATCTTCGCCGACGCCATGAGGCTGAGGGAGGGGCTGTATGGCAATGCGCCGACTCTCCGTTAATCCGGGCACCGCGGCGGGAAAGGCCCCGGCATCCTACTCCATCCTCATCGGAAAGGGCCTCGTCGATCAGGCGGGCTCCCTCGTCCTGCCCTGCGCGCCGAACCGCAAGGCGGCCGTCGTCGCCGACGGGACGGCCTGGTCCCTCCACGGGGAAAGGCTCGGGACCTCCCTCGACGGCGCCGGCATCGCCTGGCGCGTGATCGTCGTCCCGCCCGGCGAGGGGAGCAAGACCATAGTCCGCCTCGCGGCGATCTGGGACGAGCTCGCCGATTTCGGCATGACGAGGACGGATCCCGTGATCGCCTTCGGGGGCGGGGTCGTCGGCGACCTCGCCGGCTTCGCCGCGGCGACCTACCTGAGGGGAATCCCCGTCATCCAGGTGCCGACGACCCTCCTCGCCCAGGTCGACTCGAGCGTCGGGGGAAAGACGGCGATCGACATCTCGCGGGGCAAGAACCTCGCCGGCGCCTTTCACCAGCCGTCCGCCGTCATCGTCGACCCGGGCCTCCTCGACACCCTGCCGACCGAACTCTGGATCGACGGCTTCGGCGAGATCGTCAAGCACGCCGCCATCCGCGACCGGGAGCTGTTCGAGACCCTCGCCGCGGCGAAAGGACCGGAATCCCTCCGGGACGGCATCGAGGACATCGTGTACCGGAACCTCGCCATCAAGGCCGACGTCATCTCCCGGGACGAGAGGGAGTCGGGCGAGCGGATGATCCTGAACTTCGGCCACACCATCGGACACGCGGTCGAGGCGGCCCTCGGCTACGGAGGGCTTTCCCACGGACGCTGCGTCGCGATCGGCATGGCGGCGATCACCCGGAACTCGGAGGCCCTCGGGGCGACCGAGCCGGGGACGGCTGAGGCCCTCGTCGGAGCCCTCAGGGCGGTGGGACTTCCCGACGCCATCCCGGCGGGACTCGGCGCCGGATTCGACTCGGCACTCGCCCTGGACAAGAAGGGCTCGGGCCAGTCGATCACACTCGTCCTGCTCACCAGGATCGGCGAATGCCGGCTCGTGAAAATGCCGAGGACGGAGGCCGCTCCCTATCTGAGGATAGGCCGATGAGGGAGGCGAGGATCTCCCCAGGCTCCGTGTCCGGCACCGTCGCAGCCCCCGCCTCGAAGAGCCTCTCCCACCGGGCCATCATCGCCGCCTCGCTCGCTCATGGGTCCAGCCTCATCGAGGACCTGACCTACTCGGCCGACATCGAGGCCACCCTCTCGGCCCTCGCCGCCTTCGGCGCGGGAATCGAGAGGCGGGATGGAAGCGTCCTCGTCACCGGCACCGACGGCTTCGCCCTCGACTCGCGCGGCCTTGGGCGAACGGAAGACCCCGGAAAGTCGGCGCGCGACGGAGATAGGGACGGCGGACCGAACCGGGCCGAAAATGATGGAAGCCCGCTCGTGATCGACTGCGGCGAAAGCGGGTCGACCCTGCGCTTCCTCATCCCCCTCGCCCTCGCCTCGGGGAGAAGGACGGTCTTCACCGGGAAGGGAAAGCTCCCCGAGCGTCCCCTCGATCCCTACTTTCGCCTCTTCGAAGAGAAGGGCATCGCCTACCGGAGCGCGGCCTCGCGTTCGGGAAGCGCGGGACCTGGGCACTTGGGACCTTCCCTTCCCCTCGAGATTTCGGGTTCGATCCCCTCGGGCTCCTACCGTCTCCCGGGAGACGTGAGCTCGCAGTTCGTCTCGGGCCTCCTCTTCGCCCTTCCCCTCGCTGCGGGAAACTCCGTGATCGAGATCGAGGGCGAGCTCGAGTCCAGGTCCTACGTCGACCTCACGATTTCGACCCTGGAGGACTTCGGGGTCGCGGTCGAGAGGGAAGGCTATCTCTCCTTCCGCGTCCGGGGAGGCCAGCGCTACCTTGGCCGGAACGTTCGGATCGAGGGGGATTACTCCCAGGCCTCGGCCCTCCTCGCCGCTGGCCTCATCGCCGGGGAGGCGACCGTGACCGGACTCGAAGCGGGAAGCGTCCAGCCGGACAGGGCCTTCCTCGACATCGCCCGTGCCATGGGCGGCAGGATCGAATCCGTCCCGGGGGGATTCAGGGCGAGGAAGTCGGCGCTTTCCGGCATCGAGGTCGACGTCTCCCAGTGCCCGGACATCGTGCCGATGATAGCCGTCCTCGGAGCCTTCGCCTCGGGAACGACGAGAATCACCAACGCGAAACGGCTCAGGCTCAAGGAGTCTGACCGGCTCCGCGCCGTCGCCTCCTCCCTCGGCTCGATCGGGGCCGTCGTCCGGGAACTGGAAGACTCACTCGTCGTCTCGGGCGGACATCCCCTTTCGGGGGGAAGGGCCGCGGGCTGGAACGACCACCGGATCGTGATGGCCCTCGCCGTCGCAGCCCTCGCCGCCTCCGGACCCGTGACGGTCTCCGGCTCGGAGGCGGTCGAAAAATCCTACCCCGAATTCTTTCGGGATCTATCAAAACTCGGAGCGGATGCACATGAGCGGAACCTGGGGTAAGAACATTCGGCTTTCCATCTTCGGAGAATCCCACGGTCCCGGCATCGGGATCGAGGTCGACGGGCTGCCGCCCGGTTTTCCCCTCGACCTGGATCTCGTCGCCGTCGACATGGAAAGGCGGGCCGGCGGGCGCGACGGACTTTCGACCCCGCGAAAGGAAAAGGACTCACCCGAGATCATGAGCGGGCTTTTCGAGGGAAGGACGACGGGGACTCCCCTCCTGGCCCTGTTCCGGAACGCCGACGTGAGGTCCGCGGACTACGCCTCCCTCCGCGACAAGCCGAGGCCGGGCCACGCCGATTTCGCCGGCCGCGCGAGGTACCTCGGCTTCAACGATCCCCGCGGCTCGGGCCATTTTTCGGGCCGTATCACGACGGGCCTCGTCTTCGCCGGGGCGGTCGCGAAGCAGCTCCTCCGGGCCCGGGGCGTCACCCTCGGCGCCCACGCCTTCTCGGTCGGACCCGAGAGGGATCTTCCCTTCGACCCGGTCGCCGTCGATGCGAAGGTCCTCGCCTCCCTCGCCGGCCAGTCCCTCCCGACCCTCGACCGCGAGGCAGGGGAACGCATGAAGGCGGCGATCGAGAAGGCGTCGGCAGCGGGGGACTCGATCGGCGGGGTCATCGAGACCGCCGTCGTCGGGCTCGAGGCCGGAATCGGCTCGCCCTTTTTCGATTCCCTCGAAAGCACCCTCGCCCACCTCCTCTTCTCGGTCCCCGCGGTCAAGGGTCTCGAGTTCGGCGCCGGCTTCGCCCTCGCCGGACTCACGGGATCGGAGGCGAACGATCCCTTCGTCTTCGCGCCCGACGGCTCGGTCAGGACGACGAGCAACCACGCGGGGGGAATCAACGGCGGAATCTCCAACGGCATGCCGGTCCTTTTCCGCGTCGTGATCAAGCCGACCTCGTCCATCGCCCGGGTCCAGAAAACCATCGACCTTGCCGAGAAAACCGAGGCCGAGCTTTCCGTCTCAGGCAGGCACGATCCCTGCATCGTCAGGCGGGCCCTCCCGGTGATCGAGGCCGTCACGGCCGTCGGAATTCTCGACCTCATGATGGACAGGGCCGCCTGGTCGCCATGGATGGGGGAAAAGCGATGAACGAGCTGACGAGGCTGAGGCTCCGCATCGACCGCATCGACGCGAGGCTGACGAAGCTCTTCGAGGACCGCATGAGGACGGCCGAGAAGATCGGCCGGTACAAACGGGCCCGCGGACTCCCGGTGTTCGACGGCTCACGGGAGGCGGTGGTCATCCACAAGAACGTGTCGCGCATCCGCGACGCGCGGTTCCGCGACAGCGCCGGGCGGTTCTTCGAGGCGCTGATGTCGATCAGCCGGGCCTGGCAGGCCGAGAAGCCGGGGCCGGACAACAAGGACGCCCTCGTCGGATTCCAGGGCGTGCCCGGGGCCTACAGCGAACAGGCCCTGGAGGAGTACTTCGGCCCCGGGACCCGGCGACTGGCCTACGCGACCTGGGGCGACGTGTTCGAGGCCCTCCGCGACCGGAAGATCGATTACGGTGTCGTCCCGATCGAGAACTCCTCGGCGGGGGCGGTGACCGCCGTCTACGACCTGCTGAAGGACTACGACTTCAGGATCGTCGGCGAGCACTGCGTGTCCGTGACCCACCACCTCCTCGGCATCCCGGGAGCGAGGATAGCCGACATCGAGGAGGTCTATTCCCATCCCCAGGCCATCGAGCAGTGCGCGGACTACCTCGGGGCCCATCCCTCGTGGAAGGTCGTCCCCCACCCGAACACGGCGATGAGCGCTGAGCTCGTCCACGACAGGGGCGAGAAGCGGCTCGCCGCGATCGCGAGTTCCAAGGCCGCTGACCTCTACGGCCTCGACGTCATCGAAAGCGGGATCAACGACGCACGCAACAACGCCACCCGCTTTTTCGTCGTCGCGCCGACGGCTCGAACGGACCCCGCCGCCGACAAGATCAGCGTCGTCATCGCGACCGCACACCGCGCAGGCTCCCTCTACGCGGTCCTCCGGTACTTCGCCGACAACGGCATCAACCTGATGAAGATCGAGTCGCGTCCGATGAAGGACACCCCCTGGGAGTACTACTTCTACATCGACTTCGAGGGCAACCTCGCCGACGAGACCCTGGCCCGCTCGGTCGAATTGATCCGGGACCATTCGGCCTATTTCAAGCTCCTCGGCAACTACCGCTCGTTCCGGGAGGCCTCCTCGTGAGCCTCCGGTTCGGGCTTCTCGGCTACCCGCTCGGCCACTCGCGGTCGCCCGAGATCCACGCCATGATCTACCGCGAGCTCGGGATCGACGCGCGCTACGAGCTCTTCGAAACCCCGCCGGCCCGCCTCGCCGAAACCTTCGAGCGCCTCATCGCCATCGGGGTGAGGGGCGTCAACGTCACCATCCCGCACAAGCTCGCCGTCATGCCCCTCCTCGACCGCGTGGATCGGGAAGCGAAGGCGATCGGGGCGGTGAACACGGTCAATTTCAGGAAGGACGGCGTCTTCGGGAGCAACACCGACGCCGAGGGTTTCCGCCAGGAACTCGTCTCCCTGGGAATCAGGTCGAGGGGCAAGACTGCCGTCATCCTCGGCCACGGCGGCGCCTTCAGGCCCGTCTGCCATGTCCTCAGAAAGGCCGGAGCCGTCCGCGTCATCGCCGTCGGGAGGGACCAGTCTAGGGTCGACACGGCGGTCGAGGGGACCGGAGCCGAGGCGATCACCTTCGCGAGTGCTGAGTCCAGGGGACTCTCGGGCGACATCCTCGTCAACTGCACGCCGGTCGGCACGACGCCGAACGTCGACGACTGCCCGGTACCGCCCGAGTTCATCTCGCGGTTCGAGGCCGTCGTCGACCTCATCTACAATCCTGCCGAAACCCGGCTCGTCTCGATCGCCCGGGAACGGGGGATCCTCGCCGCGAACGGGCTCTACATGCTCGTGGCCCAGGCCGTCCGCTCCGTCTCCTCATGGATCGAGAAACCGATAGGCCAGGATCTCGTCGAGCGGGTCTACGTCCAGGCCATGTCGAGCTTCGTCAACGGGCCCCGGGAAAAGCACTCCCCGGAGGATGCGGAAAAAGGCCCGCCAGGTTTCGTGGCCCTGAGTCCCCGCGAAAAGAGGATCGAGGACAGGGGCGTCGCGATCAAGGGGGGAGCGATCTACCTCACGGGAATGCCCGGTTCAGGCAAGACGACGATCGGGCGCATCATCGCCCGGAAACTCGACATCGAGTTCGTCGATCTCGATCGGCTCATCGAGAGGCGCGAGGGAAAAACGGTCTCCGAGCTTTTCGAGGAAAGCGAGGAGGCCTTCAGGAACGCCGAATCTGCGGCGCTCGAATCGGCGGCCTTCGAGGCATCGCGGGGGTCGGGACTCAGGGCCATCGTCGCGACGGGGGGAGGAGCGGTCCTCCGCGGCAGGAACCTTCTCACGATGAAAAAGAGCGGCACGATCGTCTTCATCGACCGGCCGCTCGCGGCCATCGTCGGCGATATCGACCGAACTTCGCGGCCGCTGCTTCGCGGTTCCGATGAAAGGATCTACTGGCTCTACGACGAGCGCTACCCCATCTACCGTTCGACCTGCGATATCCGGGTTCAGAATGAGGTCTCGGCCGAGGAAACCGCGCGCGCCGTCATCAGCTCGATCGGGAGATAGCACCCGATGAAAGGCTACCCGGTCAGGCGATCGTAATCCTCAGCTCCCTCTCGAACCTTTCGCCGGGCTCGAGTCTCATGATCCCTTTCTTCTCCGAAAGGATACCCGACGCCGATACCGAGTCGCCGATACCGCACCAGGGTTCGATGCAGACGAAGGGGGCGTCGGACGGCTTCGACCAGATGCCCAGGAAGGGGAAGCCGGGAAACTCGACCCGCACCGACCTCGAGTTCCTCCCGTTCCTGAGGGTCACGGCCCTGGATCTGAGGTCCTCGAACACGATGGCGTCCTCGACGAAAAGCCTTTCCGAAAGGGCGAAAGACCGAGCGTCCTCGAGGAAGGGAATCTTGACGGTGCTGAACAGGCCCTTCGTCACCTCGAGCCTCTCGGCGGTTTCCGCCTCGTCGAACTCGACGAGGTAATCCTCCATCGTCCCGTCGCCGGCCAGGGGACAGTTGAACCCGGGATGGGCGCCGATCGAAAAGAGCATCTCGCCCTTCCCGGTGTTCCTCACGAGCCAGGAGGTCGAAAGGGTCGAACCTTCCACCCGGTAGGACACGTCGAAGGAAAAATCGAAGGGATAGCAGCGCCTCGTTTTTTCGTCGCTTTCGAAACGACAGGAGACGGCATCCCGCCCGCGTACGGTCATCGAGGAGTTCATGCCGCTCGCGAAACCGTGCAGGGGCAGGGAGTAGCTAGCGCCGCCGTACTCGTAGGTGCCGTTCCTCAGCCTGCCGACGATGGGGAAGAGGATCGGGGAGTGGCGGTCCCAGACGGCGGGATCGGCGCCCCAGAGGTATTCCGTCCCGTCGGCCGATTTCAGGCTCGTGAGTTCGGCGCCGGTCTCGTCGACCGTCGCCTCGATGGTTGCGGAGCTTATCGTTGCCTTCATCACTCCCCTACTTTATCGAACCGAGAAGTCCGGCCACGAACTGCCTCTGCATCGAGAGGAAGAGGATGAGCACGGGCAGGACGGATACGCAAACGATGATCATCAATCCGCCATATTCTACCGTATAGGCGTACATCATGGAAGACATGGCGATGGGCAGGGTTTTCTTCGCGTCGGTCAGGATGGTCATGAGGGGCCACAGGTAGCTGTTCCACTGGCCCAGGAACATGTAGATGCCGGCGGAGGCGAAGCTCGCCTTCATGGTCGGGAACACGATCCGCGTGAAGATGCGCAACTCCCCGGCGCCGTCCACCCGCGCCGCCTCCATGATCTCGGTCGGGAACATCTTGAAGTTCTGCCTCATGAAAAAAATGATGAAGACCGACATGACCGAGGGCAGGATGATGGCCAGGTGGTTGTTGACCAGCTTGAAATAGGAAACCAGCCTGAACAGAGGAATGACGATCGCGATCTGCGGAATGATCAGCGTGAGGAGGAGGATGGCGAAGATCTTCTCCCTCGCCTTCGACCGGTACTTCTCGAAACCGAAGGCGGCGAGCGCGTTGACGAGAACCCCGAGGACGACGGTGATCACGGCGATCTTCAGCGAATTGTAGAAGAACAGCACGAGATTGTAATTCTTCGTGGCCTTTTCGAGGTTGAGCCCGAATTCCTTGCCGGGGACGATGATGCCCCGCACGACATCGTTCGGGTTGAGGGTCGTGCCGACGATCATCCAGAAAAACGGAAAGATGCTGATGAAGGCTCCGGCGAGCAGGAATATCCACAGGAATATGCGAGAGAATGATCTTGACCTGACGGAACTCATTTGTCCTTCCCTCCCAGCAGCCTGATCTGGATGAATGCGAAAATACCCGAGATGACGACGATCACGTAGGAAAGGGCGGTCGCATAGCCGAAATCAGAATTGAGCACGAAGGCCTGACGGTAGATGTAGAGAGCGGCCGACATCGTCGCATTGGCCGGCCCGCCCTGATTGGTCAGGATATTCGGTTCATCGAAAAGCTGCATCGTTCCCGAGGTGGAGGTCACCATCGAGAAGAGGAGGACGGGAACGAGAAGAGGCAGGGTGATCGAGATCAGCTGCCGCCATTTCGAGGCGCCGTCCACCTCGGCCGCCTCGAAAATTTCCGTATCGATGCTCTGGAGTCCGACAAGGAAAAAGACCATGTTGTAGCCGGTCCATCGCCAGGTCAGGGCGATGATGATCGTCGCCTTGGCCCAGAAAGGATCATTCAGCCAGCCGATCGGCTGGGCGATAAGGTGGGCGTTGAGCATCATGTTGTTGAAAAGCCCGTTCGTCTGCATGAGTATCCTGAAAAGCACCGAGTACGCGACAAGGGAGGTGACGCACGGCAGAAAGTAGATGACCCTGAGAGTTCCCCGGAATTTCCTGATCCCTTGGTTCAGGATCACCGCCAGAATCAGGGCAAGACCGACCATGATGGGAATCTGGATCGCCATGAACAGGAAATTGTTTCCGAGGGCCTTCCAGAAAACGCTGTCCTGCCCCATTCGGATGAAATTCCCGATTCCATAGAAGGTGTTGCTGAAACCCTTCCACTTGCGAGTGACGAGATAGAGCGACGACAGGATCGGGTACAACATGAAAACGCAATACAGCGCCATCGCGGGCGTCACGTAGAGCCAGCCGATTCGGTTGAGGTATCGGTAATAGGAGCCTTTTTTATTCATGCGCCTTCCTCGCTTGTGTTTAGGATCCAAAAAAAAGCTTCCGTCCCGAAACGGAACGGAAGCTTTTTAGGCTGCGGCTTTTACTGACCGGTGGTCTGTTTGTATTCCTGTTCGGCGTGGGCGATGACATCGTCAACCGTCTTGAGTTCGCCCTTAAGCATGAGCAGGTTTGCGTTCTGAACGGCGGTCGTCATGGCGACGTAATTCGGGGTATACATCATGACGGGGACCTTCTCCATCCATTTTGCGAAATCGGCGTAGACGGCCTGGTTCTTATAGAAGAACTCGTCCTTGGCCGTATAGTTGGAACCGTTCCGACTCGGCAGGTAGGTTCCCATGGCGCCGGCACCTTTCAGAATTGTATTGTAGAACTCGAGGGCATCGGGGGCCGTGCTGGCCCAGGTGGACTTGAGGAAGTCGACCGCGATATCCTTGTTCTTGCTGCCGGAGAAAACGTACCAGCTCGATCCGCCGTTGTTGCTCGCATTCTGCGCGCCGGGAACACCCGAAAGCAGCGGGGTAGGAATGACCATCCACTTGCCGGCGTTATCCGGCTTGGACTTGAGGGTACCGATGATCCAGAGAGCCTGCAAGAAACCGGCGGTGTCCCCGTTGTTGAACGCGGAGATCCAGTTGTTCCAACCCTCGGTAACATAGACGAGACCCTTGTCGTTCAGGTCCTTCAGGGTGGTAAGGGCCTGCTTCATGGCCGGGGTGCGAAGGTCAAGGCTCCCGTCCTTCTTGAAGAACTGGGCGCCCGCGGACTGGACCATGATCCGGACGAAGTCGATATTCGTGCTGTCGTAGGCGATGAGGGGCTTGCCGGTCTTCGCCTTGACCGTGACGCCGAGATCCGTTATCTGCTTCCAGGTCAGGTTCTTCTGGTAGTTGTCGGGATTGAGTCCGGCCTGCTTCAGAAAATCGGTGCGGAGCCAGAAACCGGTAGAACCGGTATCGAAGGGAATCCCGTAAATCTTGCCCTTGTCGGTCATCGGTCCGACCTTGTACTGGGCGAACTTGGAATAATCGACGCCGGCCGCCTTGAGGTCGACGAAGATGCCGGGATAGTTCTGGACGAATTTTTCGATGATGAAATCCTGGAAAAGGGCAATGTCCGGAAGCCCGGAACCGCCGGCCTGGAGTCCCGCTTCGATCTTGTTGTCGATGCCCTGAGGAATTTCCACGATGTCGATCGTGACATCCGGATGGGTCTTGTTATAGACGGCGGCCGCCTGTTTCATGGAATAGCCATTGAAATTGACGTCCCAATACCAGACCGTCACCGTTTTCGCTCCTGCCGCGACCATCGTACCCGGAACGAACACGACGATGGCGAGCGCAACCATCAAACCCATGACAATTCGCTTCATCAAAATACCTCCATTAGAAAAAATTCAGTTAGGCTTTTAGGTTAGTATAGACTTACTCTCCCGGTTGTCAAGATTTTTCTCCCCCCGCCAAGGGGGACTGGCGACCAACGCCCTCGAGTTCAGGGGCTTGACCCACCGGGACGATGTCGAGCTCAGCCTGTCGAAATGGGTATTATGGATGTACGAGAAGGAGGAGATCGTCCACTTAACCAAGCGCTACGCGCACATGGCGGGACGCGCCGTGTGGGCTGACCTGAGCATCGCCGCGATGCGCGATGACGGGGGCCGTCCCCAGTCCTTCATCACCTAGGTCCGAAAAGCGACGAGCAGAAAAGGCGGGTTGAGGCGGGCCCGAGGGCCGCGTTCTCGTGCGGGGTCTTCCCGTAGCGCCGACCCATTCGGGGCCGGCAGCCACGGGCCTTTAACTATTTGCAGAGCTTTCCTTCCAGAAAGTCGTAGCTCGCCTTCAGCGATTTGAACGGGTCGTTGTCGATCCAGTTCCCGTCCTGCTCGACGACGAACCTCCGGCACCCCGCCTTCTCGGCGGCCTTGACGATCCCGGTCCAGTCGAGGTTGCCCAGGCCCACTTCCTTGTACACGGAACGGGGGACGCCCTCGTACCTGTCCTCGACGCCGAAATCCTTCATGTGGAGGATGGAGAGCCTACCCTTGAGCCTGGCGCACCAGCGTTCGGGGCTCTGGCCCCCCGCCTGGACCCAGTAGGTGTCGAGCTCGGCGCCGAGATTCCGCCCGTCGATGCCGTCGTAGATCATGTCGAGCATGAGACGGCCGCCGAACCGCCTGAACTCCATGTTGTGGTTGTGGTAGAGGAGCGATATCTTCGCCTCGGCCAGGAGCTTCCCCGCCCTGTCCAGCTGGGCGATGAGCGAGTCGACCTCGGCCGCCGTATCGGTGGCGAGGTTCGGGTAGGGATAGACCGCCGAGCCGCAGCCGAGGGCGGTCAGCTTTTCGACGACCTGGTCCGTATGCTTGAAAAGCTGCTCCCCTCCCTCGTGGGAGGAAAAGCAGGCGAGCCCCTCGCCATCGAGCATGGCCTTCAGTTCCCGATTTCCGATCGGACAGAGGCCCGCGAGCTCGACCGCCCGGTAGCCGATGCCGCGGATCTTGCGCAGGGATTTCGCCACATCCTCGGGCGTCTTGAGGTAATCGCGAACCGTATAGAGCTGCACCGCAACCTGATCCAGTTTCATCATTCACTCCTTTCAATGCAATCACGATAGGGCGGGGACCGATCGCCCCCGCCCGAACCTTCCGGAAAACCGCCGCTTCACCGCGGACCGAAATCAGAAGGTGATGACGCCCTTAATGTACCCGTTATCCTTGCTCACCGCAACCTCGAGGGCTTCCTGGGCGCGGGTGTAGGATACGACGTGGGTCACGAGCTCATCCTGGCGGAAAATGCCCTTTCCCATCAGGATGGAGGACTGGGGTATCCGGTCGAGGTAGTGGATATCGTAGTTCGGGGCGGTGTTCATCACCTTGATGCCCTTCAGGTGCCACAGGGTTCCGTCGAAGCTTCTCATCGCCCGGTGCCAGGCGAAGAGCTCGAGCCTGCTCGCGTCCTTGAGGAGGGAGTTCGCCGTGACGAAGCCCGGTTCGGTTCCCGAGGCCTCGATGACGATCTCCACCCCGCCCCTTCCCTTCAATTCCTCGAGGGCCGCCTTCCCTTCCGCCGTGGCGCTGTTGTAGGCCTCCCGGCATCCGAACTTCCTCGCCAGGGCGAGCCTCCTGTCGTCGATGTCGAACACGACGAGACGGCCGAGGAGGGAGTGGACCAGCCCCTGGACGAGCAGGAGTCCCATGTAGCCGGCCCCGATCAGGACGGCCGTCTCCCCGGGCCTGATCCCCAGCTGGTCGATGCCGTTCACCGCGCAGCACACCGGCTCCCCCACCCACTTCGAAAAATCCTCGACCGAATCCGGTATCGCCCCGGCGATGTTCTCGGGGGCGTTCACGACCTGGCTCATGTTGGGCGGACCACCGGCGAGAAAGACCTTGTCCCCCGCCTTGAACCGCCTGACGCCGGGGCCTATCTTCCTGACGATGCCGGCGCCTTCATGGCCGAACCGGAAGGGGTAATCCTGGGTGAGGCTCACCCCCTTGAACAGGTAGCTGTCCCACGCGCAGATTCCGCACGCCTTTATTTCTACCTGGATCTCGCCGAATCCAGGCTCGTCGTCCAATTCGAACTTCTTCTCGGTCACGGCGGCCTTTCCCTCCATGACCAGGGCATTAATCGTCATACAGAACCTCCCGATTCATGACTCGATACAAACAAGCAGGCTAACGATGTCGCTTGAGTTTTCGAGTTCGGGACAAACCCCGCAGTAGGCCGGGGCATTTCGCTTCACGGTCAGCCCTTGACGGAACCGGCGGTCAGGCCCTCGATCAGGTACTTCTGCGCGACGATCAGGAATATCAGGGTCGGAATGGTGGCCAGGGTCGACGCCGACATCAGCTGTCCCCACTGGGAGCTGAACTGCTGGACGAACTGCTGGAGCCCGACCGTGATCGTGCGGATGCTTTCCTTCCTCAGGAAGATGCTCGCCAGGAGGTACTCGTTCCAGGAATTGAGGAAGGTGAAGATCGCGACCGAGGAAAGTCCCGGAAGCGATATCGGCAGAATGATCCGGTAGTAGGTGCTGAACGGCCCGCATCCGTCTATCGTCGCCGCCTCGTCGAGCTCGGTCGGAATCGTGTCGAAGAATCCCTTGAGCATCCAGATCGAGAACGGCAGGTTCAGGGTGAGGTAGCTCAGGATGACCGAGAACAGGGTGTTGATCAGCCCCAGGCCCTTGAAGATGACGAACAGGGGGATGAGGAGGAGGACGCCCGGGAACATCTGGAGCACGAGGAGCAGGGTCAGGTACCAGGAAAAAACCCGGCCCTTGAACCTGGAGATCGCGTAGCCCGCGAGCGAGGCGATGAACATGCACAGGACCGTGACCGTGACCGAAACGAAGGCGCTGTTGAAGATGCTCCGGCCGAAGGTCGTGTGGCTGAAGATGTCGGAGAAATTCCTGAAATTGGGCGGCCAGGTCAGGAGGTTCGTATCCATCAGGGCCTGGGAGGGCTCCTTGAGGGCCGTTCCCATCATCGAGATGATCGGGAGGTTGATGAGGAAGCCCGTCACGATCAGCACCGCGTAGACTATGGAATGGTTTATTCGTTCCCTGTTTTTCCGTTTCATGTGGTATCCCTCGGGACAGCGTCCCCTCTAGCGGCGGCTCTTGAAAATCCTCAGGTAGTTCAGACTGAGCGTCAGCAGCACCACGAGCATGATCACCGATATCGCCGAGGCGTACCCGATCTCGCTCCTGAAGAAGGCCGTGAAATAGGTCAGGATCGGCAGCACGAAGGTCGCCCTCGAGGGGCCGCCCTGGGTGAGCAGGTAGATGTTCTCGAAATTGTTGAACGTCCATATGAACATCAGGGTCGTGCAGACCGAGGTGACGCCCTTGAGCATGGGCATCGTGATGTACCAGAAGGACTGCCTCGTATCGGCGCCGTCGATGTAGGCCGCTTCGTAGAGCTCCTTGGGAATTCCCTGGAGTCCGGCGAGGAGGACGACCATCATGAAGGGGAAGGATTTCCAGACGCTCGTCAGGATGACGGTGATCTGGGCAACCGAGGCGTTCCCCAGGAAGAGGATCGCGCCGTGGATGATGCCGGAGCGCTGAAGGAACAGGTTCACGATCCCCACCTGGTCGTTCAGGACCCAGGACCAGTTGACCGCGGCGATGACCGGGGGCACGACCCAGGGCACGAGGATGAAGGCCCGAAAAAGCCCACGCGCCCTGATCCCGATGTTCAGGAGCAGCGCGAGGGCGAGGCCGAGGACGTAACTCAACGCGACGACCGCGATCGTGTAGACGAAGGAATAGACGAGGACGCCGTAGAACTCCCCGTCCGTGAAAAGGATATCGGAAAAATTCTGCAGGCCGACGAAATGACGTTCGCCTGGAGACAGAAGGTTGTATTTCATCCCGCTCAGGGCGAAGCCGTTCAGCAACGGATAGATGCTGATGGCGAGGATGAGCAAGACCGATGGCAAAATGAAAAAGTAGCCGATGGCGTTGTTCCTGGAATATCCGGACCTCATGTAGCGCTCCGATAATGACGGCCGAAATCCGCCGCGGCAGCCGCGGCGGATCTCGGCTTTTAGAAATTCGGCCTTGAAACTACTGTTTCATCGCCTTGACGACCATGTCGTTAACCTTCTTCACAATGTCGGCATAATTCGTCTTTCCGCCCAGCACGTCCTGCATCGCGATGGCCAGGATATTCTCTCCCTCGATCTGCGAGAAGGCCGGATAGAGCCCGGTCGCCGGCCACACGTTCGAGGTCGCGTAGGGAATGACCTTCAAGCCGATCTCGTTCTTGATCCAGTCGGAGGTGAAATAGCTGTCCTTGTAGAAGGACTTGCGTACGGGGAGCGGACCCGCCTTGCCCTCGGTCCAGAGCTGGAGGTTGTTCTCGAGCCACCACTTGATGAAGGCCTTGGACTCCTCGGGATACTTGCTCTGCTTGTAGGCCATGATCGAGTTTTCCCACACGAGGATGTGGACGTCCTTCGCGCTGGGACCCTTGAGCGCGGGCATGATGCCGCAGACCTTGTACATGTCGGGCATGTCGTAGAGCTGCTGCGGGGTTCCGCCGAGGTACATGGCGGCCTTGCCGGAGTAGAACACCTTGTCCGCGTCGGACCCCTTGTATCCGACCGTCCCCTGGGGGATCAGGTTCTCCTTGAGGAGGGTGTTGACGAACTGGAGGGCCTCGACGACGCGCTTGTCGGTGAAGGTCGGCGTGAGGTTCGTGTCCGTAATGCCGACGCCGTTCGAGAGCATGAGATAGATCATGTTCTGCATGCCCATCTGGTCGGCGGCCGCGAACACGAAGGGGATGGTGTCGGTCTTCGACTTGATCTTGCGGCAGACGTCGAGGAATTCGCTCCAGGTCGTCGGCATCTTCGTGATGCCGGCCTTGTCGAAGATGTCCTTCCGGTAGACGATCTGTCGGGGATCGAGGTTCCACGGGAGTCCGGCCTGCAGGCCCTTGTAATTGACGAACTCGAGGGAACCGGCGGGGAATTCGCCCAGAATCGGGTTCTTTTCCTTCTTCCACTGGTCGATGATGGACGTCAGGTCGAGCATCTCACCCATTTTCGCGTACTGGACGGGCTGGGGAGTCGCTCCCGTCGAGATGTCGGGAGCGGCGCCGGAGGTAACGGCCGTCAGGAAGGTGTTGTAGAAATTATCCCACGGCGTCATCTGGACCTTGACGACCACGTCGGGATGGGTCGCGTTGTATTTGTCGACCAGCATGTTCACCGTCTTGGTGTACGAATCGGCCGGTCCCCAGATCATCTCCCAATAGGTCAATTCCTTCGGCGCGGCGAACAGCGATGCGGAGATCGTTGCGGTGAAAATCAGAATCATTGCCAAGCTCAGTTTCTTCATGAAATCCTCCTTGTCATACGCGTGATGAACCTATGGCGCGACGGGTTGGCACCCCACCATCAACGGGACCATTCGTGGGTTCTTCATGGTGGTCGCCGCTTTCGATTTAAGAATCTTTGGCCCTCCTTTATCGTTCGTCGTGGACATGGTGTTTTTGTGGTAACGTTACCACACTCGATATCGTGCTCTCTATATGGTATCGTTACCACACCCTCGCCCCGATTACCGCAAACGATGATTTGACGACAGACAACCTATCTTTCCGAACTCAATGCGACATCGTTGGAGATACACTACGGTGGTTTCCCGAATCTGTCAAGGAAAAATGCACGGCCTCGCGGCTGGCTGTGGGTCCGCGATCCGATCGGGGAACCTCGTTCGAACGGCCTCCATTGAAAGCCGGGGGATTTTTTTGTACGATTGGCGGACGGGGAACCGGACCCCGGCCGTGGGCCGTCGGGGGCGGTTCCCGGAACGTTTCCGGGAAGGATGAGCATGGTAACAAGCATTCGGGAGATCGCCGCGCTCGCGAAGGTTTCCGTGACGACCGTCTCCAGGGTCCTCAGGAACAACGGTTACGTCTCGGAGAGCGTCAGGAAACGCGTCCTCGAGGTCGTCGAATCCCAGAACTACCACATCAACCTCAACGCGAGGGGCCTCCGCTCGAATTCGACGAACATCATCGGGATCATCGGGCAGAACCCCTACGTCACGCCCTACTACGGGGCGGTCGCGAAGGGAATCCTTCAGGCGTGCAACGAGCGCGACTACGAGGTGATCACCTTCCTCGTCGGCTCCCCGGAGGAGGAACTGAGGGCGGTGAAGCTCGCGATCGAGCGAAGGCTCGACGGCATACTCTTCTCGACGGTGAGGAATCTCCAGAGCTTGGAGCTGCTGCACCAGTACAACATCCCCATCGTCCTCATCGAACGGTTCTTCGACGTGAACTACGTCGGAAAGGCGGGGGTCGAGAATTCCGCCGGGGCCTTCATGGCGACGGAACACCTGATAGGCCTGGGGCATGAACGGATCGCGATACTCTCAGGCGACCTCGACCCCGGCAACCCGACCAAGCACGTGGATGCCGACCGCTTTTCCGGGTACTGTCAGGCTCTCGCCAAACACGGCTTGCCCCTGGACGAGGCCATCGTCGCCCTCCAGGATTACGGCGTATCGAACGGGTTCAAGGCCGTCGATGGCTTCATCAAGCGCGGGGAACGATTCACGGCGGTGTTCGCCACCAGCGACACCCTCGCCCTGGGAGCCTACAACGCGCTCGCCTTCAACGGATACAAGGTCCCCGAGGACTGTTCGATCATCAGTTTCGAGAATGTCCTGCCGGATTATTTCATGCTCCCGCTCACCGTCGTCGACCAGCACGTCATCGAACTGGGCCACGCCGGCGCTGATCTCCTGATCGAGCACATCGCCTCCAAGAAGCCCTTCAGCGGCAAGGAAGAGCTTCTCGCGATGGACCTGATCCAGGGAAAGACCGTCGAGAGACCGGGCCGGGGTGTCAACGCAAGGAAACCGAGGCGATAGCCGGGACGGCCGGTAAAGAATCAACAACCCCGCAGCAGGCTGCGGGAGAACCTCCTGCGAATCAGGCCCCCCTCGCCTTCACGAACTCCCGATATTCGGCGAGCTGAGCCTTGAGGAGACTGGGCGTGTCGAGCTCGTAGGGGCAGTTCCGCCTGCAGTGTCCGCACTCGATGCAGTTCTCGATCATTTCCATCTTCTCCTGCCATTCGGGGGTGATGAAGGGCTCGAAGCGCGATCGGCGCATCAGGAAGGAAATACGGGCGGCCGTGGGGATTTCGATGCCGGCGGGGCACGGCATGCAGTAGCCGCAGCTCCGGCAGAAGGAACCGGCGAGCTCGGCCCTGTCCTTCCGGATGATCTCCCACATGGCTTCGTCGAGCGCGGGCGGATTTTCCTCGAGGGCGAGGAACTCGTCGAGCTCGGCCTGCCTTTCGATCCCCCAGATCGGGACCGCGTACCCGGTGTCCCGAATGAAGGCGAAGGTGGAGGCGGCCCGCGTGATCAGGCCGCCGGAAAGTCCCTTCATGGCGATGAAGCCCACGTCCCTCGAGCGGGCGAGGTTCATGAGCTCGACGTCCGCGTCCGACGACAGGGAGCTGAACGGAAACTGGAGGGTATCGTAGAGTCCCGACTCGACCGCCTCCCTCGCGACGGGGAGACGGTGGTTCGTGAACCCGATGAAGCGGATGAGGCCCCGGCTCCTCGCCTCGAGGAGGGCTTCGTAGAGACCGGAGCCGTCGCCGGGCCTCGGCACCGCTTTCGGATTGTGGACCTGGTAGATATCGATGTAGTCGGTCTTCAGGCGTGAAAGGGAAAGCTCGAGATCCTCCCAGAGCCCCTTCGCGTCGATCGCCGGCGTCTTGGTCGCGATGACGATCTGCTTCCGCATCGGAGAGAGGGCGTGGCCGATCTTCTCCTCGCTGTCCGTATAGCCGTGCGCCGTGTCGAAAAAGTTGATTCCACCCTCGCAGGCCTTCCGGAGAAGAGCCGTCGAATCGTCGATCCCGATTCTCTGGATCGGAATCGCGCCGAAACCCGAACGGCTTACCTCGAGGCCGGTGCGGCCGAGTCGTATCGTTTGCATGGATCCCCCTGTGGGTCCCCCTCGGGACCGCGATGTGAAAAACGGGCGACGCGCCGGTCGCCGCTCTATCGGACTTTTCGGAATGGATGCTTCGGGACGAACCCGCCGTTTTTCGACTGGATCCGACTATAGCACATCGAGGCCCGGCGCTCAAGGCGAAGGGGGAGACGCAGGGCCGGGAGGACGAGGGGACGGGACCGGGGCCGCCGCGGAATTTCATCGATCGTGGCCGGGGACCGGACTCGTCCCCTTCCCGACTGCCGAGCGAAAACCGGCCCGCGACCCCAATCTCAGTAGGCCGAGAATTCCGCGAAGGCCTCGAACATCGCCGCGAGGTTTTCCGGCGGGATATCCGACTGGATATTGTGGACCGTATTGAACACGAATCCGCCCCCCGGGGCCAGAATGCCGATCTGTTCGCGAACGTTCCGCCGGACCTCTTCGGGAGTCCCCCGGGGAAAGGTTTTCTGCGTATCGACGCCGCCGCCCCAGAAGGTCAGGTCCTTGCCGAATTCCTTTTTAAGCTTTCCGGCATCCATTCCCGCCGCCGTGTACTGCACGGGATTCAGTATGTCGACGCCGCTCTCGATCAGGTCGGGAATCACATCCAGGAAACTTCCGCACGAGTGTATGAAGATCTTCGCGTCGGTCTTTCGGTGAATGAGGTCGAACAGCTCCTGATGCCTGGGCTTGACGAGCTTCCGGTAGGTATCAGGGGATACGAGCATTCCGTTCTGGCTGCCCAGATCGTCGGCCTCCTGGACGACATCGATCAGGTCGCCGGCCTCCTCCAGCACTCGATCCCAGTATGTCATCTTGACCTCGAGGAAGCGGTCGAGGTAGCTCGCCGCAAGATCCTCGTCGAGAAGCAGATCCGTGTAGTAATTTTCGTACCCGCGCATCCATCCGCCAAGTTCGTGGATTCCCGCCGAGATGCTGGACATGACGACGCCATAGCCCCGATCGCGAATTCCGAGGGCGTCGGCGCGAACGTTCTGGTAGCGCTTCCGGTCAGCGACGTCGGGGAGCTTCATCGACGCAACGTCACCGGGGGTCAGGGGATCCATCGACAGGGGGTGCCCGATCATGTCGAAATAATGACCGTTCTGCTTCGGCATGGCCCACGTTATTCCCCACTGGTCGACGAAGGACAGGTACTCGCCGTCATCCTTCATTTCCATCGCCCAATCGCCCCCCGGCGAAGGGGAGACATTCCTCACATCGATGTCGAACCGCTCGAGAAAGGCCTCGCTCGGGGCGATCAGCTGCTGAACGATATCGAACATCGCCGGATCCTCCGCCGGCATGTCCAGGTACTCAAGGAAGTTCGCATAGGCGTTCTTCTCGATTCCCGTGATGAGCGTCGCTCCGATATCGATGGGGACGCGATCGGCTTCCTGGTGATTCAGGCTCAGTAGAAGTCGTTCTCTATGGGTCATTCATTGCTCCTTGAAACTTCGCCACCATAAGTTGGCTCGTTGGAATGTTCCTTGATAAATTCAGCTGATTGCGTACTGCATGATCACTTCCTGGCTGGCCTCTTCCCTCGAAAGTTCCTTCGCGATCCGGCCCTCGTGCATCACGAGAATTCGATCCGCCAGGGCGAGGACCTCGGGAAGCTCGGAGGAAATGAAAAGGACGCTCACTCCCCGACCGGCAAGGTCGTCGATGATTCGATAAATTTCCATCTTCGCGCCGATATCGACGCCATGAGTCGGCTCGTCGAGAAAGAGGATCCTCGGCTTGTTCAGGAGCCATCGGGCTATGATCGCTTTCTGCTGGTTTCCGCCGCTCAGGAATTTCACCTGCTGATTCATGCTCGGCGTCCTGATGTTCAGGATGTCGATGTACTCGCCGGTGACCTTCTTCTCCTGCTTCACGTTCAGCATAAGGGCCCTGGACATGGCGGGCAGGTGGGCAATCGTAATGTTTTCCTTGACGCTCATCTCGAGAAACAATCCCTGGTCCTTCCGACCCTCGGGAACGAGACCGAAGCCCAAGTCGATGGCGTCGCACGGACTCGAGATCTGCCGGCTGGTTCCGTCGATGAGTATTTCGCCGGACTCGATTTTCTCGAGACCGAAAAGCGACTGGACAAGCTCGGTGCGACCCGACCCGACGAGACCGGTCAGGGCGAGGACCTCGCCTCGGTACATCTTGAAGGAAACGTTCTTCAGCAGCGTTCCCGAGGTCAGGTTCCGGACCTCGAGAACAGCCTTCTCCTCCGGGACGTACTTCCGATGATCCCGCTTGAGGACGTGCTCGATCTCCCTGCCGACCATCAGCGAGACCACCTCGTTCGTGTCCGTCTCCGCCTTCGGCATGGTCCTCACATGGCAGCCGTCCCGGAGAACGGTGATGCGGTCGCTGACTTCGAAAACCTCCTCCAGACGATGGGAGATGAACAGGATGGAAACCCCCGAGGCCTTCAGGCTTCTCATGACGGCGAGCAGCATCTCCGTTTCGGTGAGCGTCAGCGACGAGGTCGGCTCGTCCATGACGAGCAGCTTCGCGTTGATGGAAAGGGCCTTGGTGATCTCGACGAACTGGCGCTGGGAAACGCTGAGGTCCCCGACCTTCTGGTTGGGGGATATTGATTCGATGCCGAGGCAGCCGAGCTGCTCCTCGCATTCCCTGCGCATCCTCCTGAAATCGACCAGGCCGAACGAGTTCCTTTTCAACCGTCCGATGAAGACGTTTTCCATGACGCTCAAATGCGAGGCGAGGGAAAGCTCCTGATGGATCATCGAAATTCCCAGGTCCTGAGCCTGTCGGGGATTCCTGAGATGGACTTCCCTGCCCATGTAGTAGATCCTTCCGTCGTCGGGCATGTAGACGCCGGAAAGTATGTTCATCAACGTGGACTTTCCGGCGCCGTTTTCCCCGACGATTGCGTGAACTTCTCCCCTCTCGACCGTCAGGTCCACCGAATCAAGCGCCTTGACCCCGGGAAATTTCTTGGTGATACCCTCAAGTCTGAGCACGGTCTTATCGTCCACATGGTCCTCCTCGGTTCTTCGCTCGCGGGAAAATCGTGCGCCGGAACGCCGCCGGCCCGGTCTCCGGGAGAATCCCGAACCACTTGTCCTCGGCGCACGGATTTCGCTATGATCTAGGAAAGCTTGCGGCTATGCGTATCCTTTGCCCTCAACCAGCAAATAGGCATGCTGCAAGCTTTACTCTTTGGGATACAGAACGTTGACGTTGGCGGGAGTCATGACATCGAGCTTGACCGGGATGAATTCCGAGCTCGGTTTCTGCTTCGCGACCAGATAGTTGTAGAGATATACGCAGGAATCGAAGCCCTGTCCGAAGGGATCCTGGGCGATGGCTGCGACGATTTCTCCCGTCCTCGCATAGGCGATGTTCTCGGGAATGTGGTCGTAACAGACGATGCCCACCTTGCCGGTAAGCCCCAGATCCTTGACGGCCTTCGCGGCGCCGAAGGGACCGCCGGCCGTCACATAGATGACCTTGATGTCGGGATTGGCCGTGATCATGTCCTTCGTGAGCGTGTAGGCCTTTTCGGCCGAATCGCGATTCTCGTACTTGCCGACGATCTTGATGCCGGGAACGCTTTTCTTGAAATAGTCGAGGGCCCCATTCATCCTGTTCTCGTGCTGGGTGGCGCCGAAAACGCCGGTGATGACGCCGACCTTGCCCTTGCCTCCGGTGATCTTCTCGATCGTCTGTCCCGCCAGCTGTCCGGCCGCGTACGCGTCCTGTCCGAGGAAGCCGAACCTCTTGCTGGGCTTGGAACCTTCGGCGATGAAATTGAACACCGGAATGCCGCTCGCGACGGCCTCGTTGATGATCTTTTCGGTGCCGTCGAATACCGGAACCACGGCGATGCCGTCGTACTGCTTCGCGATGCAGGTCTCCATGGCGGAAATGACGCGATCGGCGGTAAGATCGTCGCCCATGACGATGTAGTCGACCGTGGTGTTGTAATTCTTCAGATAGGCCTTCGCCGCGAGGGCGCCGTCCCGGACGGGGAACCAGAAGGGATTGTTCTGGAAGGACAAAAATGCGATCCGCAGCGGCTTCGACGGAAGCTGGTTCACGGCCGCGACGTTGCCGCCCTTGGGAAGCGGAACGTTCTGGGCCATCAGGCCGCCGACTGCCGCGAAGATCAGGACGAACAGCATGACGGCCTTTCCGATTCTGTGCTCTCTCATCATCTCGACTCCTTTACTCTGGAAATAATTTACCCGCAGAACCTGCGGGGTTTCACACATCAGGAACCCTTCCGTTTCGTCGAGAGACTGTCGAGGGAGACGGCGGCTATGATGACCACGCCGATCGCGACGATCTGCCAGTACGCCGAAACTCCCATGAGAACGAAACCGTTCCGAAGGACGCCCATGAGGGCCGCGCCGAAGATGACGCCCGGGATCGACCCGATTCCACCGGAGAGGCTCGCGCCGCCCATGACGACTGCGGCGACCACATCGAGCTCGTAGCCGGTTCCCGCGGTCGCTTCGGCGGAACTCAGGGTTCCGGTGAGAATGATGCCGCAGAGGGCGCACAGGCCGCCCATGATCATGAAGACCATCATCTTCATCCGCTCGACCCTGATCCCGGAGAGCTTCGCCGCCCGTTCGTTGTTGCCGATGGCGAAGACGTTCCTGCCCGGCAAGGTCCTGGTCGCGAAGACTTGGCCCAGGACGGCGACGATGAGCATGATGATCGCCGAAAAAGGCACGGGACCGACGTAGCCGTCGCCGAAGAAGTTGATCGCGCTCTCGACCGAGACCGGCAAACCGCCGGTGATGAGCAGGGCGCTGCCGCGGGCGATGCTCAGCATGCCGAGGGTCGCGATGAAGGGGTTGATGCCGATTCTCGTCACGAGAAGGCCGTTGACCGAGCCGAAGGCGCAGCCGCAGGCGATGACGAGGAAGAACACCGCGACCGGAGAGGCGCCGTTGTTGACGAAGACGCCGGCCATGATCCCGGAGAGGCCGACGAGGGAACCGACCGAAAGATCGATGCCTCCGGTGATGATGATGAGCGCTTCGCCGACGGCGAGAATCCCGATGATCGAAAACTGGCGGAACACATTGAAGATGTTCTTGACCGTCAGGAAATAGGGGCTCAAGAAGGAAACGACGACACAGAGCAGTACGAGGGCGGCGAATACGGAAAACTCTTTTCTGGTCGCCAGCGCCTTCAGGAAAATCAACGCGCGATTCTTTTCGCCTTTTGTGACACCATTCTCAATCCTGTCGTTCAACGTGTTCCTCCTATTGATCTACCGAAGCGACATTCCGTATCGCCTTCAATTTCTGCTCGGCCTCGTGAAGGGCGGCCTTCGGACCGTTTTTTTTCGTGAGACAGCTGTGGATCGCGTCCCCCAGTATCTTCTCGTAGATTCGTTCCGAGACGATCCGGCCGTCGGCCCGGCGGATGCCCGAGCGCTTCAGGGACAGCGGGAAGCTTTCGAGCGCCTTGGGAAGCCAGGGATAGATGGCCAGGAGTTCCGAGCTCTTGTACAGGCTGACCGAGGGTGTCGCGCCGCCGAGAATGGTGTGGGGAATCGCCAGATTCTCGCAGGTAAGGCATTCGATGAACCGGAAGGCGTCGTCCTTGGCGGGGCTTCCGCTATTGATGCCCACGGACCAGCCGCCGAGCACCGGTTTCTTTCCGGGCACGAAGGCGTAGTCGATCTTGCCGACCACGTTGGACAGCTTCCGGTCGGTCAGCTCGGTCGAGTGCGCCACGAAAAGGATCATCATGGCGGCGCTGCCCTGGGCGAACTCCTGGACCTGTTCGTCCCACCAGTGGTCCTCGGACCCCGGCGAAGCGTAGAGAAAACTCTCGACATAATTGTTGAGGGCCTGGATGGTTTCGTAATTGTCGAGCGAGAGGTCGTCCGATTCCCGATCGCTCTCGTAGGCCCATTTTCGCGGCAGGAATTCGCAGACCGCGCCGCTCGAGTTTCTCCCACCCAGCGTCGTCCCGTAGAGAACGGGGGATGAGGGATTGAAGGACCGGGTGAAGAATTTCGCCACGGCGTTGAATTCCTTCCAGGACTGGGGCGGCTTGAGTTCGGTCTTGTAGATGTCGTAGAACTGCCGTCGTATCGTCCCGTCCTCGAAAAGGTCCCTCCGGTAGAAAAGGAGCTGCGCGCCGAAAAGATAGGGAAGCGCGTAGAAATGGTCGCCGTATCGCGCCCAGGCATCGCGGACGCCCGGAATGAAATGGTCGATCGACGTGGGGTTGGCGCCGATCCATCCGTCGAGCTTTTCGACATAACCGTTCTCGACGAATTCCTCCATCCAGGGAATGTCGATCTGGAAAACGTCGAACCTCTTCCGGGATTCGGGATCGTTCAGCGCATCATAGAGTTCGTCGTACTCGAAGCTTTCGATCTCCACGTCTATTCCGCAGTTCAGGGCGATGTCGCCCAGCAGGAGGTAGGTCGCGTCGAGGGCCGAACCCTTCAGCATCGCCGCGCGGACGCTCCCCTTGGTCGAGGTCGAAAGCCTGCCCGAAAAGGCCGAGGGGGACGATTCGGCCAGTTCCGGCGACTTGTTCTTCAGGCTTATCCGTTTCGGCTCCGAGAATACCGGGGATTCGATGCTCTCGAGCAACAGCTCCGCGGCGGTCTCACCGAGACTGATGGAATTTCGCGGGATGCGCTCGATGTTCCGGTAGGCGATCGCCGTCCACGATTCCTCGCTCAGCACGACGATCGAGGCATCCCAGCCATGGTAGGAGCTGGAGAGCCGGGCCGCGGTAAGGATGCCCTCGAGGATCTGGGTCGACGTCACGATGATGAGCTCGGGGAGGCTCGCGGACTGGAAAATCTTCATGGCCGACTTGAACGAGCTTTCCTTGTTGAAGTTCGTGATGGAGAGGAAGTGCCGGTCAAAGGGAATCGAATTCCGCTCGAGCGTCTCCCGGTAGACTCCGATGCATTCCTGTTCGCTCGAGTATTCCTCCGGGCCGGTGAAAAGGGCGATCCCCCGGATTCCGCGTCCGATCTTTTCCTCCATGACCTGACGAACCGACTCTCCGTTGTCATATCCGACGAAGCTGAAAAGTTTTTCGGCCGGTTCACGCTCGACGCACACGATCCTCATTCCGTCGTCCTGGAGCTTCGCGAACACATCGGAACTGCCCGGCTGACACGTCGCCATGATGATGCCGTCAACCCGCTGCTGCTTTACCTGCTCAAGAATCCTGTTTTCCTTTGCGATGATCTCCGAGCTCGTATACAGGCTTGCCGTATAGCCGTTCTCGTTGATGACCCGCTCTATTCCGGTGAAGATCTGGGCGAAATTAGGATCGACGATGTTCGGAAGGACAACGGCGACCTTCTTTGTCTTGTTCGTCTTGAGGCTTCGAGCGGTGACATCTGGAACGTAATTGAGTTCCTTAATGGCGGTCATGACCCTTTCCACTTTTTCACGATTCACGCCTTTCACGCCGTTGATGACGTTCGAGACGGTACCGCGGGAAACTTGGGCGAGTTTTGCAACGTCGTTGATCGTCGCCATGATTCTCCTCAATTTAAACGTTTTCTGGAACGTTCCAAATCACTAGAAATGATCCTATACCCACTTTTCGGATCTGTCAAACTTTTTTCGAGCACATTTTCGTGACGGAGGGGTGCCGGTTCAATGGGCGAACGCCATGCCTCGATCGCTGAGGGTTTCCTGTCAGACTGGGGCCCGCAGGAACGGGACCGAGAGAAGGGACCGAGGGGCGACGCCCCGATGCTTTCATCATCGCGCTGATGGGTGCCGCCGGCGGACGCGGCCTTCGATTTCCCGGCCGATCATCGGGAGCCGCCTAAATCCGAATCCGAGCATAGAAATGCCACATTGGAACGCCCGCTGTGGTCCTTCAAAGGGCAGGAATCAGGGGACCCTAACGAGGGCCTGAGCGCGCATCGAGTTCAGCGTATAAGTCGGAAATGCATTTCGTAATGCTCCGGGATAGTCTGACCCCGACTTCTGTCAGACGGTATTCGACCCTGGGCGGCTTCTCATTCCATTCCTGACGCGAAACCAAGCCTTCCTCCTCCAGAATCTTCAATGTCTGGGCCAGCATCTTCTCGCTGATGCCGCCAACCGCCCGGCAAAGGGCCCCGAACCGAACAGGCGTTGGCGAAAGCCGAGCCAAGGTCAGGATGCCCCACCGATTGAAGATATGCTCGAAAGCCCTTCGGGACGGGCAGAGCGGCTGAAAGACATCGTACTGGTGTTTGTTCCTTATCGGTTTCATGGGATCCTCCCATCCACAATACAAGGATTTCAATAAAAAGTCACTTACGAATAGTGTGGACTTTCGAATAGTTCGTGTGGATTATTGAAGCAAGGAGATATCAATGATATACGCCATTACCGGCTCCACGGGAGCTTTCGGGACAGTTGCGATAGACCATCTTCTGGACCTCAAGATTTCCGCCGAGTCCATTGTCGCCCTGGCGCGAGACGAAACCAAAGCCGCAGGATTGAAGGCCAAGGGCATTCAGGTCAGGATCGCCGATTACGGGAACAGGGGTTCGATCGAAAAAGCCCTTAAGGGCGTTGACCGCCTCCTTCTTGTATCCGGCAGCGAGGTCGGGCAGCGGGCGGCCCAGCATCAGACCGTCATTGACGCGGCGCGAGCTGAAGGCGTGAAGCTTCTGGTCTACACCAGCATTGGCCACGCCGATACGTCCTCGAACCCCCTGGCCCCCGAACACAAGGCGACCGAAAAAGCCTTGATGACCTCCGGCTTGCACTATGTCATTCTGCGCAACAACTGGTACACGGAGAATTACGCCGATGACCTGAAGCACGCGAGGGAATCGGGCATAATCGCCGCGGCCGTAGGCTTAGGCAGGGTCGCTTCAGCCAGTCGGACCGATTACGCCGAGGCCGCCGCCCGCGTGTTGGTCGGAGAGGGGCATGACGGCAATATCTACGAACTCACCGGCACGAAGGCCTGGGACTATCAGGAACTGGCCGACACCGCAACCAAGCTTCTGGGCCGTCCGGTAACCTTCAAGAAACTGACCGCTGCCGAACGACGGGAAAGCCTGATGTTGCTTGGCCTTCCCGAAGGCGCTGCCGGCTTCGTCACCTCCCTCGATCAGGCGATAGAAGCGGGAACCTTGGCGACGGCCAGCGATGACTTGGAGAAATTGCTGGGGCGAAAGCCTCGATCGCTGGAGGAAGGCCTCAGAGCCGCCTTGGGGTAAACCCTAGACGTAAAAAAAGGTCAGTCGCCAGGCTCCAAACTCTCAGGCACGCGACGCCTGGCTGAGCGGGCACTGGGCTGATCGCAACGGCTTCTGTCGCGACACCGGGGCTTCTCCGCTCCAATCGGATCCTTTTGTCGGTCGGCGGCCGTATTCCGGGCATCAGGGACGGCCCGCACGCCACGAAATTGAAGCTCCGACGGCAAAAACTACCGTCATCGTGCTGTTCGCAGGTTTGTGGAAAAAGATGCGTAATTCGTTGCCAGAAAACAAAAAACCCGGTCAAAAGACCGGGTTCCTTTTCGTTGCGGCGGGAGAGACTCGAACTCTCATACCTCTCGGCACTAGCACCTCAAGCTAGCGTGTCTACCAATTCCACCATCGCCGCTCAATCTCGAATACGGAAAGACCATACCAATTACCGTTGCTTTTGTCAAGCACAGAGGGTATTCAACAATTCATAATCTGATTCTCGACGTGTCATGTATGTTTTTCAGTATATTATAACTATCCTATGGAGGGATCATGACGAGTATCTACGATTTTACGGTACGAACCATCGACGGTGTCGAACAAACGCTAGACGTGTACAAGGGGAAAACCCTTTTGATCGTCAACACGGCAAGCAAATGCGGTTTCACGCCGCAGTACGAGGGGCTCGAGTCCCTGTATAAACGTTTTTCGCGCTCGGGTCTCGAAATTCTCGGCTTCCCCTGCAACCAGTTCGCCAATCAGGAGCCGGGGAACGAAAGTGAAATCAAAGCCTTCTGCAGCCTCAATTTCGGGGTGACCTTCCCTCTCTTTTCGAAAATCGACGTCAACGGCCCGGGCACCCATCCCCTTTTCGCCTACCTCAAGGATGCCTTGCCGGGGACTCTGGGGACCAGGGAAATCAAGTGGAATTTCACCAAGTTCCTGATCGATAGGGATGGGAATCCAGTCAAACGCTTTCCATCGACTACGACACCGGAAAAGCTCGAAAAGATTCTCGCGAAATCGCTCAGGCCCTGAGGTCTCGCGAAAGCCTGCCGATTTCTTCGAGTCCCCATGTCTGCGCCCGTTTCCTGAAAACCGCAGGCGGAATCGACCTGGTTTGTCTATCGCGGGCGGTTTGACCCTCCTCATGGAGCCGTGTATGATAGGCCCCATGAGCAAACTTTTTGCATTTTATCAAGGCAATATACTGGTATCGGGTGTCAATCAGGAGATTCCCGACTCGAGCGTCTGCAAATCCATCGCCGGAGCCGTTCCGATCGCCCTCGACCCGGATGTCGCCGTGGCCCTTTCGGAACCTACCGAGCTGAGCGGCTACGAGTTCATACCGCTCAGGGAATACTTCGCTTCCTCGGGCGCGGAATCGGCCGATCGGGCCGGCAGGGCCTACCACCTCCTCAACTGGGAACGGGGTACCAGGTTCTGCGGGCGCTGCGGAGCCCCGACAAAGGACAAGGAGGACGAAAGGGCGAAGGTCTGCACCTCCTGCGGAGCGATCGTCTATCCGAGGATATCGCCCGCCGTCATCACTCTCATCACCAGGGGTAAGTCCATTTTGCTCGCGCACAATGCCCATTTCAAGGCCGGCATGTTCAGCCTCATCGCGGGTTTCGTCGAACCGGGTGAAACCCTCGAGAAAACGGTCGCGAGGGAGATCTTCGAGGAGGTCGGCATCGAGGTCGACCATATCCGCTATCAGGGTTCCCAGCCCTGGCCGTTTCCCGATTCGCTGATGCTCGGCTTCCGTGCCGAATACCGCTCCGGCAACATCAAGCCCGACGGCATCGAGATCGTCGAAGCCGGCTGGTTCACCCGCGACACCCTGCCCAACCTCCCGCTCAAGGGAAGCCTCTCCCGCCTCATCATCGAGGAGTGGCTCGCCGGAAAGCAATAACGGTTACCCTCGTTCTGGCCGATGGCGGCCCCGTTAGGGCAAAAAAACGGGCCGTCCCCCGAGTATGAGGGACGGCCCAAGAAACATCGGCGTTAGGCCGAATTATTTCTTCGCAGCGGGAGCAGCGGCGGGCTTGAAACCGGCGGCTTCGAGAGCGGTCTGGGCCTGGGTAAGCTGGTCCTTGAGGGCGGTCAGCTTGGCCTTGGCGGTCGCAAAGTCGGAGGCGTCGTTGGCAGCCTGGGCATCCTTGAGAGCCTGCTCGCCCTGGGTCATCTGTGCGGTGAGGGCCTTGACGTCGATCTTGGCCTTGGCGGCCTTCTTCGCGTTCTTGGCGGCAACCTGAGCCTCGGCCTGGACGGTCGGGAAAGCGGTCTGCACATCGGTGAGAAGGGTCGCGACGTCGGTCTTGAAGGTCTCGACATTGGCGGTTGCATCGGTCTTCGCCTTTCCGGCGGCGGTCAGAAGGGCCTTGGCGAGCTCGGTGGTCTTGGCATAGGACTTGCCGGAGGTCTTCGCGTTCTGCGCGTCGAGCTCGGCCTGAAGAGCAGCCTGGGCATCCTGAGCGGCCTTGAAGGAGTCGGGCGCATAGGCATCGGCCTTGGCGCTCTGGGCATCGGTGTACGCGGCGTTGGCTGCGTCGATGTCCTTCTGAGGAACCTGCGGAGCGCACGCAAAGACAAGCGCGGCTACTGCAACGATCGCGATAATTTTAAGGTATTTCATGATTGCTTCCCTCCAGGAATGTTGGTAAGCAAAATTGGGAAAGCGGCAAGCGAACACACAAGATGTTACGTATTTGCCTGCTTATTGCACGTTGTGTATGATTTACATCTGTATTCAAAATTAGTCAATATCCGCAGAATACCTTTCATTTCAATTTCAACCGCGAAATACCGCAGCATAGCGTGCATATTTCGATCATATAATAACTTACAGAAACTAAACAAAAGATTGAAGGAACGCCGAATTTTCAAGGAAAATGTGCCGATATTCCGATATCCTGAAAAAACTAAACAGTGATCGCAATACTTTCGATACTATAGAAGCAGCCCTCAGGGCGCGATTCCAGGACAGGAAGGCTTATGTACAGACATACAGATTCAAATCGAACTCGGGTCCTCGTGGTTTTTTTGGCGGCACTCGCAATTTTCGCCTCATGCGCCTCAAATCCGCCGCCACAACCGGTCGAACAGAAAAAGGCGGAGCCGCCGCCCCCACCCGACCTCTTCGGACTCGTCCAGGCGAAGGACATGACCCAGATCAAGTCCCTGCTAGACCGGAAGGCCGACGTGAACGCGAAAAACAAGGACGGAAAGACCGCACTCCACCTCGCCGTCGCCTCGGGAGCGAAGGATATCGTCGATTACATCCTATTCGTGGGGGCCGATGTCTCGATCAAGGACAAGGACGGCAAGACGGCCCTTCACTACGCAGTCGAAACGGGAAACGTCGGCATCATCGCCTCCATTCTCCAGAAACGTCCCGACATCTTCGCCGAGGACAACGCGAAACGGACCCCGGTCGGCATCGCCTTCGGCAAGGACCAGGCGGTTTTCACCTCCCTCGTCAACCCCGATACGATTTCTTCCGTTGATGCGAGGAAACGGACGATGCTCCACTATGCAGCCGACATGGGCCGTACCGATATCGCCGACATCCTGATAGCCGCGGGCTCATCCCTGACGGCGGCCGATGCGGACGGGGAGATTCCCCTCGCCCTCGCCTTCCTCCACCCGGACAAGATCGACAACGCGAGGACGGCCGAGCGCCTTATCCTGGCCGGTTCGCCCCTGCCGCTCACCGATTTCACCTACTTCTACCTGTCCGTCAAGCAGCAGGACTTCAACAAGTACTTCGAGGAGAGCAATTCCCCCCTCCACGAGGCGGTGAGAAGGGGACATTCGGGCATAGTCCAGTTCCTGATCGAGAGGAAATCCAACGTCAACGCGAAAAACATCTCGGGCTCCACCCCGCTTCACGAGGCGATCAGGGCGGGAAACGTCGAGATCGCCTCGATTCTCATCAAGGCAGGCGCCGATCCGAACGCCCGTGACGCCTACGGCAACGCCCCCCTCCACCTCGCCATGCCGGTCGAGACGAGGTCTGCGTGCATCAAGGTCCTGCTCGACGCGAACGCCGACGTCAACCTCAAGGACAACTTCGGCAACTCCCCGCTTCACGTCGCCGTAACCCTCGGCGTGGACAGGCCGACGGTCGAGAGCCTCATAAAGAAGGGAGCGGATATCGATTCCCGGACGAAATCGGGAGACACGCCGCTTTACCTCGCGGTACAGAAACAGAATGTCGAGCTCATCCAGCTCCTCGAGTCCTACGGCGCGGATATCTTCGCCACGGACAATCGCGGGGACAGCCCGATCCTGCTCGCCCTCCAGCAGGGTCCCGACACCTTCGACACCGTGGTTACCCAGGAAAACGTGAACAGGAGCGACAACAACGGGAACACCCCGCTCCACATCGTCGTCTCCGCGAAACCCGGCGCCCAGCCCATCGCCTCGCTGCTCAAAAAGGGCGCTGACGTGAATGCCCGCAACAAGAAGGGCGACACTCCCCTCCACCTGGCCGTCCGAGGCAACTATCGGGAAATCGCCGAGCTCCTCATCGCGGACAAGGCCGACATCTTCGAGACCAACAACGACGGGCAGAACCCGCTCGAGCTCGCGCTCAAGTATCCCGACGGCCCCCTCGACTGGATACTGACCCCGGCGACCGTCGCGGCCCGCGACGGCTACGGGAACACCCCGCTCCACTACGTCGTCGACTGGAACCTCGCCGACCTCATCCCCCTCGTCCTGGACAAGGGAGGGGATATAGACGCCAGGAACAACAACGGCGAGACCCCACTCTACGAGGCGGTCAAGTTCGATTACGACCAGACGGCCAAGCGTCTCGTCGAGGCGGGAGCCGATCCCGCCGTCCGCGACAATCTCGGAAACACCCCGCTTCATGCGGCCATCCAGTGGAACGCGCCGAAAACCGCCGCCATCCTGGTCGACCTCGGAGCCGACGTGAACGCGCGAAACCTCTCGGGAAAAAGCCCGCTGCACGAAACCGCCGCCAAAAACAGGGTCGATCTGGCCAAGTTCCTCCTCGCCAAGGGCGGAGACCCGAACATCAGGGACAACACGGGGTCCACGCCCCTCGAGGACGCGGCCCGCTACGGGAGGCCCGACCTGACCCATGTGCTGCTCGCCGCCAACGCCTTCGCCGCTTCCCGTGACGCATCGGGCGACTCGGCCCTTCACCTCGCCGTCGAGAACGGCTCTCCCGAGGTCTGCGCCGCCCTCATCGCCGCGGGCGCGAACCTTTTCGCCGCCGACGCCGACGGAAGGACACCCTACTCCATCGCCCTCATGCAGGGGACGACGGGGCTCAACCTCGTCCTCGACCAGAGGACGGTAAACTACGCCGACGACCTCGGCAGGACGCCCCTCCACATGGCCGTCCTCCTTCGCCCCGACCGGGACATCGTCCAGTTTCTGATCACTAAGGGAGCGGGCGTCAATACGGCAGACCGCGCCGGCAACACCCCCCTCCTCGACGCCGTCAAGACCGGTAAGGCCGATATCGCCGCCATACTCCTCGCCAAGGGCGCGGACATCTTCGCCCAGAACAGGGACTCGGATTCGCCCCTCTCCCTGTCGTTCGCCAAGGGAAAAGAGGTCTGGGGAGCCCTGATCACGGAAAAGACGGTCAAATCGACGGACCCGCTCGGAAACACGCCGCTCCACTACGCGGCCGCTTCGAAGGTCGTCGATGCCGCGGCCGCGATGCTCCTCGCGGGAGCCTCCAAGACGGCGCGGAACCTGAACGGGGAAGCCCCCTACGACGTCGCGGTCAAGAAGGGCAATGCCGACGTAGCCGCCGTGCTGAAGCCCTGATCCCTCGAAAGTCCAAAAGAAAAGGCCGTCCACGAGGACGGCCTTTTTCATGCGCTGGTGTCTGGATTGGGCGGGTTCCCGACGATTCCGCGAAATTCAATCTCGCGGCGGGCCGCGGGGTTGTGCCTCTGCGCGATCAGCGGTTGTTCTCGAATTCGTCCAGAAGCTGGAGGTTCCTCAGTTTCGTGACCGCCTTTTCCTGGATCTGCCGAACCCGCTCCCGGGTGATGCCCAGGATCTTTCCCGTCTCCTCGAGGGTCAGGGGACCCTCGCCCGTCAGCCCGTACCTCAGCTCGATGATCTTCTTCTCCCGGTCGGTCAGGTTGAGGAGGACCGTTTCGAGGGTGTCCTGGAGGGTGGCCGTGAAGACGACCTCGAATGGCTCCTCGAGGGAATCGTCCTTGATGAGGTCGGAGAGGCGGGTGACGTTGTCGTCGTCGACGGTCGTATCGAGGGAGGTGGTCTCCTGGGAAAGGGCCATGATGTCCTTGATTTTGAACACCGGGATGTTCAGGTACTCGGACAATTCCTCGGGGCTCGGATCGCGCCCGAGCTCCTGAGTCAGCTGCTTGGCGACGAAGTAGCATTTCTTGATCGTATTGAGCATGTGGATCGGGATGCGGATCACCCTGCCCTTGTCCGCGAGGGACTTGATGATGGCCTGTCTGATCCACCAGGTGCCGTAGGTCGAAAAACGGCAGCCCCGCTTGTAGTCGAAACGCTCGACGGCCTCGATGAGGCCGATGTTGCCTTCGTCGATGAGGTCGAGAAGTGAAAGCCCACGGTGCTGGTAGTTTTTCGCGATGGAGACGACGAGGCGCAGGTTCGCGTTGATCATCCGATTCTTGTAATGCATCAAAAGCTTGTCGAGGGAGGATACCTTCCGCTCATGATCCAGGGGTTCGCCCGAAGCGGCCGCTTCGCCGGACTCGGCGGCATCGTCAGAGGCGGCGGTCTCCGTGACAAAAGCCTCCGACTCGAGCTTGAGATCGGCGATCTTCACGCGGGTCGACGCTATCCTTTCGCCGATCTCCTGCTCTTCGGCGACCGTCAAGAGGTTGTAGCGGGATATCTGTTTCAAATACAGGGCGAGAGGATCGGTTTCCCTCGACTGCTTAGCCTTTTTGAGCGGCTTCGTGGAAATGAGCTTTTTCTTCTGCTTCATGCGCGAGGCTACTGGACGGTCTTTCATCACTTTATCCTTAATGGACTTAATTGTATCACAGAATGATTTAAATCCGTGATATTAATGTTAAAAAACTGTCACATTGGGAGAAAATTCAAGGAAAGAATTCCGTGTCCGTTTTGTCGCGCACCTCCCTTCAGCCCCGCGGGGCCTTCGCCGGGTCTATCGCTTTATTATCTTTGTAGACAAAGAAATATGCGAGAGGTTTTTTCTCCCTCGGGTCGAGGGCGACCGTACCGATCGCGTCGCCGGGATGGATCGCGTCGCCGACATGCACCGAAAGCCCCTCGTTGCCTCCGTAGACGTAGATGTAGCCGTTCGGAGCCTGGACGAAAACGACCCTTCCGTACCCTCGGTAGGGGCCTGCCGATACGACCGTTCCCGAAGCGACTGAGACGACCTTGTCTCCCGACTCGCCCGATATGGTGATCCCGAAGAGCTTTCCCTGTATGTACTGGATGACGCCCTTCACCGGCCAGGGCCCCGAAGCCGAGGCTCCCGTACCGGCAACCGATGTTCCGGCGCCCTCGACGACGACCTTGGCCGGCCCCGTCCCGTCGCCGGGCTTATCGGGCTTCGAAGCCGGGTCTTTGGCTGCGGCTTTCGCCGGGTCCTTGACGCCGGCTGTCGCCGGGTCCTTGGCTGCGGCTTTCGCCGGATCCTTGACGCCGGCTTTCGCCGGATCCTTGACGCCGGCTGTCGCCGGGTCCTTGACGCCGGCTGTCGCCGGATCCTTGACGCCGGCTGTCGCCGGATCCTTGACGCCGGCTGTCGCCGGGTCCTTGGCTGCGATTGTCGCCGGGTCATTGGCTGCGGCTGTCGCCGGGTCCTTGACGCCGGCTGT
>DBTK01000034.1:14486-34443 GCA_002307015.1 Spirochaetaceae bacterium UBA1318 | reverse complement strand
GATGCGGTAGCCGTCGCGGGGCGAGGAATAATTCGATTGCAGGACGCCGAGGATGACGGAAAGGTTCTTCGGGTAGATGCCGCCCTTGTGCCACTTCGTCATCATGCCGAAGATCTTCCCGATGATGTACTTGTTCGGCTGGACGGGCGAGAGGAGCAGGAAGGGATCGGAATCGCCGATGAGGGCGTCGATCACCCAGTGGTTCTCGATCTCGAGCATTCTCAGGAATACCGGATAGTTCTCCGGCGTCAGGCCTATCGTATTCAGAAACCCGCCATAGCAGATGGCGGCTTCGACCGCTTCGTAGGTGCGGCATCCGATGATCCCCTGGAGCAGCCGGTTCTCGATCATGTTTATCTGGTTTTCGGTCCAGGTGTCGTTGGCAATCACTTCGTCCATATGCTCTCCTTACGATTTTTTCCGACTTCCACGTCAGTCATGGCGGAGCGCCATGTCGATGTCCTCGCTGAACATCGTTCGCGGGGTTACCTCGTCCTTGAGATAGTCGCCGCGCACAAGCAGTACCTGGGGAATGCAATCCTCGAGTTTCCTCGTGGTGTCAAAGAAGAAGCTGCGGATCCGTACCGACTGCCGCGCCACTTCCTCCATCGATTCGTCCCAGCCGAGACCCTGAAGGGAACCGACGCGATCCAGGATATCCAGGATGCAACGGTTCAGCGGGAAGTTCTGTCCCTTTTCCTTCTCGAGATGCTTGCCCAGGTTGTCGACGTCGGCGACCGTAAGCGGATAAATCTTGTAGCCGTCCTTCGGCGAACTGAACGCGTTCTGCAGCACGCCCAGGGCGATGGAAAGCGTCTTCGGATAGATTCCACCCGGATGCCAGCGCGTGAGCAGGGTGAAACACTTCGAAATCACATAATGGTTCGGCTGGATGGTCGACAGGAAGAGGAATGGATCCTCGTCGCCGATCGACGCGTCAAGCACCCAATGATTCTCGATCTCGAGCAGCTTCAGGAACAGCGGGTAGTTGTCCGACGTCAGCCCCGAAAGCCTGAGGAAGCGAGCGTACGAAATTGCCGCTTCGACGGCTTCTGGCGTCCGTGCGGCCATTACCTGTTGTAGGATGCGATTTTCTACCGATACGATAGATTCGCGAGTCCAGAGCTGCGCCTGGTCTTCTTGCTTCGTAGCCATTTTGCCTCCCTTCACTTCGTCTTTTTTCCGGCTTTCTTACCGGCGCTATCGGCGGTCTTATTGAAAGTTTTGAGCCCCGCCTTCGGTTTGTCAAGCGCACCTTTTTTCGGCGCTGGTTTCGCTGCAGCCTTGGGAGCCGCCTTCGCTTTCACGGCCTTCACGGGCTTCGGAGCCTTCGCGGCCTTCTTGTCCGCCGCCGCTTTCGGCTGCTTCTCGTCCTTCACCAGGGCGGCGGCCTTTTTACCACCTTTCGCGATGACGGAAAGATGCTCTTCCATCTCGCGGTCGAAGGCGGTCTTCTCGCTTTTCAGGACGCCGATCTTCCCCTCGATTTTGCCGATGATCTCCTCGACGGCATCGAGCTTGTTCCGTTCGCTCTGGCTCGGACCCGAAACCTCTCCACGGAACCGATACAGTGACTGGAGCATCGTCTTCAGCTCCTTATCAGAAAACTCCATACGTCCTCCTTATGCACTAGATGCCGAAACGCTTTCTCACCAGAGTCAGTTCGTCGCCTTTTTTATTGTACTCGAGCGAATCGAATGGACGGGATATCAGGGCAAGCCCCTTGCCCGAAGGCTCGGCCCCGGAGGGATTCAGGTAATCCTTGAGCTTGGAGGTGTCGAATCCCTTGCCCTCGTCCCGTATCACGATACGGGCTTCCTCGTCGGAGGCCCTGATATCCACGTACAGTTTCCTCTTCCCGAAAAGGGAATCGGCAAGCCGTTTTTCCCGCTCGGTATCGTAAGGGTTGTCGGCCGCCAGTTCGTCGGGCCGGAGAGAGGAATCGAGTTCGAGGTTGCCATGCTCGATGGAATTGACGAGGGCTTCCTCGAGCGCGAGCACGCACTCGTCTTCTTCCGCTGCGCTGACGTAAAATCCGGCCTGGGCCAGCTCCCGGGCGATGAATCTCGAGACCCTGGAAATCTTGATTTTCGCGGTCTCCCATTCGAACCGGAATTCGAAGGCCTTCAGGCCGGCGAAAACGTTCGCGCTTGAAAAGAGATCGTCGTACTGCTGGGTCATCGCGGAAATAAGCCTTCGGAGTTCCTTTTTCTCGAAAGGAAGGAAACAGAGCCTCAGCTCCCGGACCAGGGAAATCTGGAAAACGATATCCCGGGAGACCGGATCGACGATTGCCGCATAGAAGTTTTCTGGGAAATCGGTGGCGAATTGCCTGACGGTCGAAAGTCCTTCGGCGTCCTTGACCATCACGAACACGAGCCGCGGGACACGGAGCATACCGCCATCCGACGCCTGCGGCATACGCGCTGTTGTGTAGCCGAATTCGGAAACGATTGCCGAGACGGCATCGCGTTCAGAATCGGAAAAGCGTGCGAGAAAAATCCGCTTCGCGTCCATTCGGATTCGGTGCTCCTTAAGACCCGGATCGCGGTTCATCTGTCAGGATGCGTGCAGGCCTCGAACCGCGGGAAGCCGGCCGCACGCATTAATCGGTGGAATATTACGGTTCGTCCAGCCAGCTCCTGAAATTTTGGATGCCGCGAACGATGGATTCCGCCGCCTTCCTCGAGTCCGAGGTGGATATCTTGCTGAACTCGCGCATGAGAATGATGATGAAGTCCTCGATATTCGCGTAAACCTCGGCGACGTTGTAGAACAGCACCATGAGATCATCGCCTTCCGGCTTCACGATCGTGAAGCTTGTCGGCATGAAGATGGGCTTGAGGCCGACATAGATCGTCTGAAAGGCCTTGGTCGTTATCTTCGAAAGCTCGTTGAAACGGTAGGGAACCATGTGATCCTTCATGCGGTTCACCGGTTCGATGCTTTTGTGCAGATAGTGGGCGGGCTCGACGATCGCGAACAGCTTGCAGCCCGCACTCTTGAAAAGCAGGGAGTTACCGTCCGAATGAAGGTCCTGCAAATTCTCATACCCGATTATTTCAAAAACGAGGTAGCCGTCGTCCTTGTGAAAATGGACGCCCACGATGAACCCGCCGTATCGCGGCAGAAGGTTTTTGCGAAACGCGTCGAAGAGGTGCATCGCGGAATATTGTTTTCGCTTCGCATCGGGCGGCTTTCCGTCGGCCTTCGGTTCGGGACCGCGGGCGATTTCACCGGCACCGCTCCGTTTTTTCGGGGCGACCGTCACGGCCGCGCGCTGCGATCCGGAAGGGGGAGAGACGGCGGGAACAGAATTTTTCGGAACCGGCTTCGGGGAAGAACCGGCTGCCGATGCGATTTTCGAGCCGGGTTTCGCCGAAACGCCGGAATGAACCGGTCCTTTTGCCTCCGATTTCCCCGGAGCGCCGGTCTCGGCTTTCTTTGTCGAGGCGTTGAGCGTCGTCGTCTTCAGAGCTGCCTCGTTGAAGGCGGTCGATTTTCCCGGCTTGCCCGATTCGGCATTCTTCCGCGAAACGAGATCGCCGACCGACGAATGGTATCCCGTCGGTCGCGGTATATGGGGAGTTCGTACCCGCGGGGCTTTTGAGGCCCTTGCCGAAGTCCCTTCCGAAACGACGGTGAGGTTTTCCGTGCCGAGCTCGCCCTCGAGGGCCTGGATCAGGTCTTCGCACTCCTCGCGGATCGATGCATCGCTCGAACTAATGCCGCCACCGTAGATCACTTCGTATTGCCGAACCATTTTAATGATCTGCTTTACCTGCTTTGATGTGACGCTCATGCATTTGAGTATAGTGTCAAACATCCTCCTGTCAAATTTCATTTGAAAATGAATGCTTTTGGAGGTTTTTTTTTATTAGTGACAGATTCCCGAAGGTCATTTGACAAGGCCCATTCCGAAACCTAGAGTTTTCTCATGGATTACCTGCAAAGCGTCGAGTATCAGATTCAATTTCTGCAGCGAAAAGCCAGACTTCTTCAGGACCTTCGATTTTTTTTCGATACCTCGGACAGGGAAACGATACAATCGTTCGCGGACGAACTCCGAGCCGTCGCGACGATGGGTGGCCCCTCGCTCGCCGAGGTCCTCACCGGGATCCTTACGCTCGGAAGCCCGCCGCCCGGAATCGGAACGGCGCAGGCCCAGCAGCCCGGCTTCCCGATGGGTCCCGCGGCCGCCCCGAGGCCGATGCCCGCCCAGGCCCCGACCGTTCGGCTTCCCTCGCCAGAAACCGGGAACCGGGCCGCTTCCTCGGTCGAGGCCTCCCCGGCCGTCGCCGCCCCGACCCCGGCCACGCCGGGGGAGACGCCGGAAGCCCCGGCTGCGGGCAGCCCCACCGTCGTGAAAGCGGCCTCCCCTTCCATGGGAGATCAGGAGGCCGCGCTCGCCGAGGCGAAGTCCACACTCGACGCGGGCATGGCGGCCATCCCCGCCGGCAGCTTCACGATGGGATCCGATTCGGGAAACGATTCGGAGAAACCTCCGCACAAGGTTACCCTGTCGGCCTTCCGAATATCGACCCGGCTGGTCACCAACCGCGAATACCGGCTTTTCGTGACCGCTCAGCCCGAATGGAACAAGGACAGGCTCCCCGAGGAGTACAACGACGGCGATTACCTGCTCGACTGGTCGGGAAACGACTACCCCGAGGGCACCGACGATCATCCCGTCGCCCACGTTTCATGGGCGGCCGCCTCGGCCTTCGCCTCATGGGTCGGCAAGCGCCTGCCGACCGAGGCGGAATGGGAATACGCGGCCCGAGGAGGACTCGTGAACAAGAAGTATCCCAACGGAGACCAGATCAACGACAAGCTCGCGAACTTCGCCAAGCAATTCCGGGGGACCACCCCCGTCGGGCAGTTTCCTCCGAACGGCTACGGCCTCCTGGACATGGCGGGAAATCTCTTCGAGTGGGTATTCGACTGGTTCGGAAAATACCCCAACACCGAGCAGAAGGACCCCAAGGGCCCGCCCGAGGGGGAGTACCGGACGATGAGGGGGGGGAGCTGGATCTCGGGAGCGAACGCCCTCAGGGTGAGTTCGCGCATCGACGAGGAACCCTCGCGGTGCGGCTTCGTCGGAATCAGGCTCGCCGAGTAGGGAAAAGAGAACGGCAGCAGCCCTACCCGTAAACGGTGCCGTAACTTCAAGCATTACGTTCACCCCTCAGCAAGCCGGGGCATTCTGTTTCGCGATCAACAAGCTTCGGGACAGATCGGACCGGCGCCCGATTCGCCGGGATTCCGGAATGGCCCCGTCAGGTCTTGATGCCGAAAAGCGCCGCCGTCGAAACCACCTCGCTCTTCGCCGCCTCGATGAAGCCCCGTGCGGTCTGCATCGAAATCCCCGCATGGGCGAAGGTCTCCGCCCCCGGCTCCTCGGCGACGGCCGATCCCGAGAATCCGATTTCCGAGGTGACAACAAGCCAGTCCGCCACCCTGACGAGGTCGACGCAGGGATCGTTCGCCTGCTGGAGTCCGGTCCTCCCCTTGGGCTCGTCGTGGTGATAGCGGGCCGATACGACGATCAGCAGGGGAAGCTCCCAGTTCCTGGTAACCCACTCGCCTATCGTCCCGTGATCGACGCCGAGGACCTTCCGTTCGGCGAGGTAGAAGGGCCCGCCCGAGGTCTTGGTCTCGGCGAGGGCCGAGGCGAAACTCTCGGGACTCGCCGCGTCGAGGGCAACCTTGCCGATATCGTGAAGGAGGCCCGCGGTGAACGCGTCGTCGGGCCGTGGATAGCGTGAGGCCTTCGCCAGGCTCCTGGAAAGAACCGCGACACCCACGCAGTGCAGCCAGAATTGCTCGCGATCGAAGCCCTTCGAGTTGAGCTTTCTGAAGGTATTGAGGGCGCCGAGCCCGAGGACGATCTGGGTAACCGCGCCGAAACCGATAAACGAGATGGCCTCCTTCACGCTCACGACCTTTCGCGGCAGCGCGTAGAAGGCCGAATTGGCCAGGGCTAGCAGAGAGGCGGTTATGCTCTGGTCGTTCTCGATGACGCGCGCAAGTTCGCCGGCCCCAGCGGAGGGAGAACGGAGCAGGGCGTTCACCTTGACTGAAACGGCGGGCAAGGTAGGGAGCCGGTCGAGGGACCCGATGATTTTCTTAAGGTTCTCCTGCATCGCTATTCATTCTCCTTGGCAACAGAACGTATCGATCACATGGACCATGAGAATGGTGATATCGTCCTCCAGCCTCGGTTCGATCATAAAATCCATGAGGTCGGCAAACAGTCCATTCGAAATATTCTCTATCGACTCGTTGCGATACTTCAGGCAGGATGCGATGATGCCCTCTCGTCCAAACTGGGCCTGGTCTTTCCCTGTTGTCTCAATTATACCGTCCGAAAAAAGGATAAGCGTATCTCCCGGTAGAAGCTTCGCGGTTTTTTCCTCGTACTCGATCGCGTCGAACATCCCGATGAAAAAACCGAGGGTGTTGAGCTCCTCGTTCGTCCCGTCGCTTCGCAGGATGAGTTGCTTCGGGTGCCCCGCGTTGCTGTAGGTGATCTCGAGCTTTTCCGTGTCCAGTATGGCATAAAACGCGGTAAGATAATGGCCCGTCCTCAGGAATTGTATGAATTCCTTGTTGAGTCCGTCCAGTACATGGGCGGGAGACAGGTCGTTCCGGCAAAAATGCTCGAACGAGCTCTTGAACAGGGCCGTGATGAAGGCTGGCCCGACCCCGTGTCCCGAAACGTCGGCGATGATCATGCCGATCTTCGTCTCGGAAAGCCGGACGACATCGAAAAAATCCCCTCCGACCACGTCGAGGGGAATGTACTTGTGCGAGAACTGAAAGGGAACATCCTGGGGATAGGTTCTCGGGAGGAGACTTTTCTGAAGTTCGCTGGCAAGGTTCAGTTCCTCCATCATCTGCTTGTTTCGGAGATCGAGGAGCTCGAGAGTGTTGTTCAGCTCGCCCGCCTGTTTCTGCAGGAGTTCGTTCGCCGATTCAAGCTCGAGGGAACGCTGGAGGATCATTCGGTTCCTGATGTCTTCCAGTCTCTGACGTTTCTCCTCGAGGGCACGATAGGCATCCACCCGCGTCACCAGCAGGGCTCCGCCTCCCGAATTCCCGTGCCTGATCGTTTTCGCGACCTCGTCCGAAACCCTCAGGATACTGTAGGCCGCCGTTCCGCCTTCTTCGACCGGAATATCGCAAATCTCTGGAACCGCTGAAAGCTTCAGGATCTTCGCGTCAGGCAGGGTGGTCAGGTCTGAGAATTTCTTCCCGACGGCCTCTCCAGCCGGCCTTCCCAGAAAGGCTCCCGACGAAGGAAGAGCGCCGGTCACCGTGAACGACGAATCGAGAAAGATGAGTATCTGGAAACTTTCCAGAAGAAATTCTCCGAGAAGCCTATCGGTCCTGATCTCGCCAGAGAGGAGGCTCCAGGCCAGTATGGAAGCCACCGCCTCCCCATCCGGGCTGGCGGTAAAAACCCATTGGAGAGGCGCTTTCCCCTTCCCGCGCGACCACAGGCAGATGGCCGAGGGGATTTTCCCGGCCGACTTGGCAAAGGCGGCCTTTTCCTCGTCGCCTCGAGGGGGATCGAGGAAGATGACGGAAGCATAGGGAGGCTTCATCGTTCCGTAGACTGCAACCTTCACCTTGAACCCATACTCCTTGAGCGTCGAGGAAAAGGCGATGGTTCGCGGGTGGGCCTCGAGACCGGCTGAGGTAATGACATGTACGGCATTCGCTTCTTCGGTCATGGTCAGGGTAAGTGTAAGCCCAAAAACCCGCGATTACAAAAAAGAAGAACAAGAACCGTCGGATTCAGGGAAATACCGCGATTCCGGAATATTCCCGATAGCCATGCCCTTCCGTGTTTGCATCCCCGCGGACGCGAACCTATACTTTCTCGAGGAGGCGTCCATGAACCACATCGCTTCAGATTTCATGCGATCCAATGGCACAAAGTATCGATACCAGGTCTGGGAAATCCGGCAGCACGCGTTTAAGGAAAGTGCCATCGTTTTCGGCTCGCCATTTTTCGAGGTCGGCAAGGACAAGCGTTTCATCAAGTACCTCCTCAACCGGAATTTCCGGGTCTATGCCCCCGACTTCCGTTTTTTCGGTCAATCGACGGACGGACGCAAGGGCATAGACGAAATGGTGGATGCAGCCGAGGATTTCTGCGGGTTCGTGAAGAAGACCGACGGCCTCCCGATCGTCCTGATGTCGCTTTCGGTTTCAGCCCCGTTGGCGCTCCGCCTGGTAGCCGATCGCTGCCCCGAGGTTTCGAGCGTCGCGTTCATCGCGCCCGTATTCGGACTCGGCATGACCAACCTTTCGGTTCCCCGCTTCTTCCTGAAAACACGGGCGGCCCTCAAGGTCGAGAAAGAGGACCTCATCGGCAGGGAGGACGATCCGACCGGAGCGACACCACCCTTCGCCCTGGAGTCCTCGTTCTCGAAACGCGCCGTCAAGGAAATCAGGAAGGATGCTTCCACGACGAAGGACCGCCTCGTGGAAGCGGCGGAAAAATGCAGCATCGGGATTTTCGCAGGAGACGGGGATCCCTTTTCGGAAAGCGCCCTGGTGGACGGACTCGCGAACGAACCCGGCATCAAGACCTACGCCCATCTCCGCTCGAAGCACCTGATCATGCATGACCGTCACGCGGACAATTTCTACCGGAATCTGGGGATCTTCCTGGACGAGGTCGAAGCGAAAAAACAGGATCCGGCCGTGTAGCCCATGAACCGCCTCAGGACCGTGGGGCGGCTTATTCGGGGTTTTGAGGCACGGTCGAGCATTTTTCGATGATGGCGTCGAGGATATCGACCTCATACTGAACGGACTTGAGATAGATCGGGAGCATGTTCCGATATTCCCTGCAGCACTTCACGATCACCTGCCGCTCTCTCCTTGTTAGGGAAATGGATCTCGTCGAGCCCCCCTTCTCCGGTTTCGGGGGAGGGGACGGCTCCGTCGGAATGGTGTCATGCCGTGAGCTGTCGATTTGAGGCTCCATAGGTGAAACGGTACGGGTTTCGGCGCGGCGAGGCTTCGGGGAATCCGCACGGGAAGGAAGCCGGAAGATGGGCGGATTCACGGTTCCCGGCTTCGGTTTCCTTGCCGGCTGTAGAACCGGCGGCGCTTTCTTCGTAGCCTGCGTTCCGGCGCGAGCTTTTTCAGGCCCCTCGCCTTTTCCGGGTACCGGCACCGTGAGCCCTTCGGCCTTCTTCGATGTCGCGGATGACGAAACCGTCTGCCTCTTCGGCTTGCCGTTCCTGGCCGCGGCGGAATGTCCCGGCTCCTGGGCCGGAACGGGCGCCTGAGCCGCGGGAACGAGGACGAGGGACTCGGGCGGGACCTGAACGGTCATGGCCGCCGAGCGCGCGGTCGCCGGCTTGGGGACGGCACCCTCCTCGTCGAAGCGTTTGAGGGCGCTGAATATGTTTTGCCCCTCCGGGATATCCTGGGGAACGATCGAGATCCTCTCCTCGACCTTTGTCGCGTTGGCTCCCTTGATCAGCTGTTTTCTAGCCATTCCTCGACTTCCTGGGAAAGTTTCCAGAAATCCTGGGCGCCCGACGAGCGCGGAGCGTAGTCGAATATCGTTTTCTGCGCGTACTGGCTTTCCTCAATGGCGATGTTCTTGCGGATCACCGTCTTGAAAAGGCTCTTGTCGAGCTTCTCGTGAAAGATTGCGACCAATTCCTGGCTGATCACCGTTCTCTTGTCGAACAGGGTGATGAAGTACCTGACGCTCTTCAGGCCGACGTTGTTCTCGCGAGCCTCGACGATCGTCTGGTTCAGGTCCCCGAGACCTTCCTGGCAGAAAAAGGTCGGCTGAACGGGGACGAGAACGTGGGTCGCGGCGAGGAGAGCCGACACCGTAAACAACCCGAGGGAGGGTGGGGTATCGATGATCACGAAATCGAAACGGCTCGCGATCTTGGGAACCTCGCGCTTCAGGGTATTGTAGGTCGAAAGGGTCCGTTCCAGGTTTTCGACGCGGTTGAGGGCGGTCCGGGCCGGAATGATGCTCAGTTTCGGATAGGCCGTCTTCGCGATCACGTCCTCAATCCCCGCTTTCCCCGAATAGAGCATGGAAACATCGGCGTGGAGGCTCTCGTAATCGACGATGTTCCTTGTGAGGTTCGCCTGGGGATCGACATCGATCATGAGGACGCTTCTGCCCCGCTTCGCCAAGGCCGCGGAAAGGGTGAGGGATGCAGTGGTCTTGCAAACGCCGCCTTTTTGCTGGGCGACGCATAATACTTTCATAAATGCCCCCCTAGCTTATCGGCAGGAGGTGAACGAAACGTTACCTGTTTCGGAGCCCGGGCTCATTCAGACCGTGGTTCCGCCCTCGACAACGCCGAGACTCGCCAGGAGGTCATCCACGAGAACGTGGACGTATTCGACGCGCCCGACCTCGTCGTCGAACAGAGGCAAGGATGTGGATGCCAAAGGCGGGAAAAGAAGCGCCGAGAGAAAGACGCTGACCCGGATTCGGAGCTGGATATCGACGGGCCTCTTGAGCACGCTCGCGAGTCGATCTTCCAGCTCGTGGGACAGCGCTGCGATGGCGGTCGCGATGTGCGCGCGAACCCTGCCCTCTCCATCGAAAAAATTCGCCTTCATGACCACGGGGAAGCGAAGGCCCCCTTCGAAGAGAAACTCCGCGATGCCGCTCAAGGCCACGCGAGGATCCCACGGCTCTGTGGAGATGTAGTCGCGCAGATGCCCCGCGGCATGATCCCAGGACGAAGCGAGCGCCGCTTCAAGGAGGGCATCCTTGCTCCTGAAGTAGTAATTAATGGCGGCGACATTCACGCCCGCCGCGACGGCGATGGACCTCGTGGTCAGCTTGTTCGGTCCAACCTGTTCGATGAGGTCGATGGTCGCCGCGAGGATCCGCTCTCGTGGCAATGTCGGCACAAAATCAGCTTTCCCCATTTTTGTCATTATGCACCCGGACCGAAATGATGTCAAGCAATGAATTAAACACTGTTTGAAACAATGATTGACTTTCATAATTTCCAGCGCTATAGTACCCGGGAAAACATCGTAGCGATCGGAGGTGGATATGAATCGTCTCTATTGGTTCGGGGGAATTCTTCTCTGCGTAGCCGCTCTTTTCTTCGGATGCACGACGCAGGCAAAGGCGAAGCCGTGGTACGAGCTCGGCTGGATGGGCGACGAAGTGCTCGACCAAGTCCTCCTGTTCTATCTCGGGGAGGCTTGGACGGGCATGACTGATGTCGGCGAGGTGCTCGAAACCGCGGGCCGGATCAATGTCAAGGATCCCCGGAGCTGGGCTCGCGAGTGGAGAAAAACTGCCGAACGCCTCGATAACGCCGCCATGGCCGCCGAGGCGGCCGGACACCGTTTCAGCGCCGGCGAACTCAGTCTGCGCGCCGCCAGCTACTACCGGGCAACGCTTCATCGGCACATGGACCCTTACGCCCCCGAGGTTCGGGAACTCGCCGGACGGGAAGTTGCCGCCTTCACGCGAGCCATGAGGCTCCTCGAACTCCCGGTCGAGCGGGTGGCCATACCATATGAGGGGACGACCCTCGCGGCGTATTGGTACCATTGCAGTGATCCGGGCCGGCACCCCGTTCTCATCGCGCATCAGGGCCGCGACGCCTGGGCCGAGGACAACTTCTACCTGGGCCGTGAAGCCCTGCGACGCGGCTACGACTGCCTCATCGTCGACGGTCCCGGACAGGGATCGACGCTTCGCCTCCAGGGGCTTCCCTTCCGGCCGGACTGGGAGAAGGTGATCTCCCCGGCGATCGACTGGCTCGTTGCGCGGCCCGATGTCGAGCCCAGGGCCATCGGCCTCATGGGCATGAGCATGGGCGGAGCACTCGCCCCGCGGGCGGCCGAGTTCGAGCCGAGAATCGCTTTTCTCGTCGCGAATCCGGGGGTTTCCAATTGGTCGGCCACTTTTTTCCGCACCATCGATAAAATAAGTCCAATGATCCACAAGCTGGCGACGAGCAATCCCCGGGCGCTCGACGCGCTCATGACGACGGCCGGAAAGCTGAGCCCCTTCCTGCAGTGGGGACTCACCGACACGATGTGGAAGCATGGGGTGAAGACGCCCTCAGCCCTGATGACCGACATGCAGCGTTATAACGCGAGTCCGGACATCGGGCGCATTGCCTGTCCTACGCTCGTGATCGACGGGGAGGCCGAGGAATACGGCGATGCAAAGACTTTCTACGACGCGCTGTCATGTCCCAAGACCTACCTGCTCTTCACGAAGAGCGAGGCGGCGCCACTCCACGTACAGACTGCCGCCCTGGCCCTCGGAAGTCAGCGGATTTTCGACTGGATCGATGACACAGTGAAACACATGAAATCGAAGGAGCTTTTATAAAATAACCGAAGAGAGCGTTGGGGTGTGGCGTCCCGTGAATCCATTGCGTGTTTCCCCGGACATCACACCCGTTGCAGGAACAATGTCTGGGGGTTGCCGGGAACGGGCATCGCCTTCCGGATCTCGGCTTCCTGCCTCGATCCTTCAGGCCGGCTCGCTCGCTGGCGCCAACATCCCTGTCGGCTCATCCTCGCTATCGCTCGGCGCTCGCTCGCTTCGATGCCCGTACCGGTTTGGCAGTATTAGTTGCGCAGTAATTTTGCTACATTAATGCCGGGAACGGGCATCGCCTTCCGGATCTCGGCTTCCTGCCTCGATCCTCCAGGCCGGCTCGCTCGCTGGCGCCAACATCCCTGTCGGCCATCCTCGCTATCGCTCGGCGCTCGCTCGCTTCGATGCCCGTACCGGTTTGGCAGTACTAGTTGCGCGATAATTTTGCTACGTTAATGCCGGGAACGGGCATCGAACCCGTACAGGCCTTGCGGCCCGAGGGATTTTAAGTCCCTTGCGTCTACCAATTCCGCCATCCCGGCCCATTCCGCGCTTGTTGGACGGAACGGCACCATAGTACACTCGATGCAATCTCCGGTCAAGAACTATGAGGAATCGATGGAAACCGACACCACGGCCGTTCTCACGGACTCGCATTGCCACCTCACGATAATCATCGGAAAAGGGATGGCGCTGGATGCGATCGCCCGAAGCCTGGCAGAGGGAAACCTCGAAGCCGTCGTCGACGTTTCGACCGAGGCTGGGGGATTCGGAGAACGGGAGGCCGTCGCGCAGGAGATCGAAACCAGCGTCCGCCTCACGAGGCCCGGCTTCCGGGTCTATCTGACAGTGGGGATTTCCCCTTCCGAAAACGCCTACGCAACAGGCAGCGACGTACGGCGATCCCAACTCGCCATGGTCGAGGAGAACGCGTCACGATCGGTCGCCATCGGCGAGATCGGCCTCGAATACCACTGGAACTACGGCACGAAGGAGGCCCAGCGGGAACTGTTCGAAGGGCAGCTCGAGATCGCCTCGAGGACGGGGCTGCCCGTGGTTGTCCATACCAGGGAGGCCGATGCCGATACGGCCTCGATCCTGAAAGGCTTCAGCCTGCCCCGGGCCGGGGTCATCCACTGCTTTTCCTCGGATTGGGACTTCGCACGAGCCTGCCTGGATCTCGGCTTCTGCCTTTCCTTCGCCGGAAACCTGACCTACAAGGGCACCGAGGCCATCAGGGAGGCCGCGCGGAGGACGCCGGCGGACCGCATCCTCGTCGAGACCGACTCCCCCTTTCTCGCGCCCGTCCCGATGAGGGGAAAGACAAACCTCCCCGCCTTCGTCGCCCACACCGCAGCCTTCCTCGCGAACCTGAGGGGCGAGCCGCTGGCCGAACTCGCGGAGACGGTGAACCGCAACTTCAGCCGTGTCTTCGCGACCGAGCGGGCCGGGGTTCGTCCCGGCAAAGACGGTACTGCCGGGACATCCTTGGGCTTCAGCTCCCCATGATCATTTCGAAACCGATATGCTTGAAGAGGCTCGGAAGGAGTGACGTGTCGCAAAGTCGGTCGCGTCGGAAGCGCCCACGATCAAGCCCACCGTATCCGATCCGGACTTGAGAAAGGAATCGAGGGGCACGGAGAATTCCAGGATCGTGCCGCCGTCCGAAAGGGACACCCCCTGGGAGAGGGTCGTCGCGCCCTTGGCGTCAAAGTGGCCATGACCCTTTCCGGTCTGGATCGAGAACTGACTTTTCCCGTCTTTCACGAAGCCCATGAAGATGGTCGATCCGTCCATCTTTTCGGAACCGAGTCCGAGGGCGACCCATCCTTTCATGGTGCTCGATGCGGCCAGGTAGAGAACGCCATCCCTGTCGAGGGACGCGTATACCGTGACCGGACCGATCGTCGTCATGGAGGAGTACTCGTTCGCCCCGATGACGCCGTCGGCAACCGGCTTGAGGTCTCCCGGCGAAAGGTGCAAGTCCTGGGCGAATGCGGTCAGGGAGAGGGCGACGAACACCAGCAGCGTTCCCACCGCTTTTTTCACACTTTTTCCAGAATTCATGGCAGGCTCCTTGGCAAGTACGACGGTTTATAAACTGTCGCACCGACAGGCCGTCAAACCACTCATCGCTCAACGGCCCGTTTGGAAATACCCGCAGCCGGTGTTGACAGCTGCGGGCATCATCAATCGATCAGTTCTTGACCGCGAGGTCGGTCGATGCGTAAAAGGGATGAAAGGAGGTGAAATCAGCACCGTTCGAGGAGGCTACGATCATCGGAATCGAGCTGGCGCCACTCTTGAGGTAGTATTTTATCGGCACGGAGAACTCGATCACCGTACCTTCAGCCGACGAAGCGACGGCAGACGCGACTGCCTTGATGTTGGCGGCCGGAACGACCTTGTGGCCCTGGCCCATCATCACGGCGAAATTGGGAGTCCCGTCCTTCACGTATCCCATGAAAATCGCCGCCCCATTCATTCGCTTGGAACCGAGCCCGAGGCCGAGCCATCCTTTGGAGGGACTCTTCACGGCAAAATAGAGGATTCCGTCCTGGTCCAGGGTGCTGTATATCGTCGCCTGGCCCACCTTGACCTGGGAACTGTACTCTCCATCGCCTATTTTTCCATCCGCGACCGGTTTGAGGGTTCCGGGCGAAACGGAAAAACCCTCGGCGAACGAAAGCGCGGAGACTGCAACGAAAATCAAGCCGAAGACGGCTATTTTCCTCACGACCATGAATCCCTGCTTCATATTTTCTCTCCTTCTATGTATCATATCCGCTATATACAAACTATATACGAATGGGGAGGGAAATCAAGACTTTTGTGCCGTTTCCCGGAGAAGATGTGATGGAAACGCTTCCCTCGTGGGCTTCGACGACGTTTTTGACGATAAGCATGCCGAGACCCGTCCCGCCCTCGCTCGAACGGGAATAGAAGGGCTCGTACATATGGTCGAGGGTCTCCCGGTCCATACCCAATCCTGAGTCCTTTACGGCGAGTTCCAGCCGGGCGCCGCGCCGTTCGGCCCCGAGGGTAAAAAGGCCTCCCTTCGGCATGGCCTTCCTCGCGTTGTCCGCAAGGTTCAGGAATACCCTGAGCATCCTCTCTTCATCGATCAACGCCGGTTCATGGAAGCCGCAGAGAATCTCGATCCTGATGCCGCGCTCGGTAAATCGCTCGCCTATCGATTGGGCGACCTTGTCGAAAAACTGGTCGATCGAAACCAAGGTAAGGTTCAGGCGGATATCGCCTCGGCTGTAGTCGAGAAATTCGTTCGCGAGGTTGTTGAGCCTCTTCAGCTCGCGTTTCATTTTCACGATGCTTTCCTCGATCCGGGCCGGCTCGGTCGAGTACATGAGGATTATTTCGCAGAGTCCCTGAAGAACCGTGATCGGGTTGCGGATATCGTGAAGGATGAGGGAGGAAAACTTGCCCAGGGTCGAAAGCCGCTCCGCACCAAGCAGCTCGCTCTGGGCGCTCTTGAGCTCGGCGTAGGCCTTCTCGAGCTCGCGGTTACGCGCCTCGAGGTTGCTGACGAAGGTTTCGTTGGAACTGCGGACGATGAACGAGAGCGAGGTCATGACCGACAGCGCGATGGAGGTGTTCCTCTTGATCAGATCCCGGAACTCCGCCTTGCTCAGGACGAAAACCTTGGTCCTCTCCCGCGCGACCAGCGTGGCGCTTCGCGGCAGGTCGTCGATCAGGGCCATTTCCCCGATCATGTGACCCTCGGCATGGACGGCGAGGAGCTCGGGCTTGGGCTCGTAGTAGTTCTTCCAGACCTCGACCCGGCCCTCGATGATGATGTAGAACTTGTCCGCCACCGACCCCTCGTCGAAGAGGATGTCGCCGGGCGTGAAGTCCTCCTCGACGCAGAGCTTGGCTATCTCGCTCAGGTCGTCGTCGGAGACGTCGCGGAAAAGGTAGACCCGTCTGAGGAAATCGTAGGAATCATGCATGCCACGCTCCTAAAAAAAAGGCCCTCCGAAGAGGGCCTTCCGATTTCATCGAATCATCTCACCAGGAATCGAGCATGTCGTCCGGATCGCGGTTGTCCTCCGCGAAAAGGTCCGTTACCGCACGAAGGTCATCAAGGTAGATGAAGTAGTTGCCATAGGCCTCGGAGGGATCGCACTCGATCTTGAATCCGAGGATCTTGATCCCCATCTTGCTGTTGTAATGGTAGTTGCGCTGAACAACGCCGGTCAGGCCATCGTCTCCCTGGGGCGGGATGGCTACCGTCAGCTTCTTCCAGCCCTGGAAATTGAGCTTTCCCATGTACAGCTCGTATTTCCGTCCGAAAAAGTCCTGGAGCATGAGCTTCAACGTATGGTTGTAGTTCCTGCCGACCGTCCAGACCGATATCGTCTTGCATATCCCTTCGATGGGAAGGGGCTTGGCCGGATAGATGAGGATCTCGTTCGTCCCGCGGCGATAGAATTCGATCTTCGTGCCGTAAACGTACTTGTCGGCCTTCGCGGGATCGATCCCGAGCGCCTTTTCCTCGGGAATCTGGACCTTGTCCTTCGCTCCCGCGCTTTCGAACAGGCGGCCGGTCGCGATGCCCTCATCGGGGGACATCGTGCTGATCCAGAATCCCGGCTGCTCGAATTTGTCGATGGAAATTTCCTTCAGCTTCTGCTGTGCGGTATCATTTCCGATCTTCGTGGCATCGGGCTCTCCGACGGCCGGGGCGGCCGGCGCCGCCGTTTGGGCCGGGGCAGCGTTCTGAGCCGCGAGGATCGAACCCGACAAGAGGAGCACCGACAGGATGAATAGGGGTTTCTTCGTGATCATGGCGCTTACTTGCCCTCCTTATTTTCCCAAATCTGGTTTACCGTTTTAGGATCGGCAAGGTTGTCACCATCGTAAAGCGTTTCGAACGTGTCGGTCAGAACCTTTATCTGATCGAAGTAAATCTGGAACCCGTCGACCTTTTCGGTCGGGCGTGTCCAGAGGCGGATCTTGACGAGGCTGAGGGTTTCACGCTTGGGAAGGTAGCGCTGGGATTGCGGGATGTTGTCCGGCACGTAGATGCGCAGGTTCCTCCATCCCTCGAAATTCAGGTCGCCCATGGGGATGATATGCACCACGCCCTGGAAATCCTGAAGATAGGCCTCGAGGTAGTAGTTGTAGTTGCTACCCCAAACCCACATGTCGAGCATCTTCACCCGTCCCGGAAGAGGGAGAGGGCTCGAAGCCATTTCACCGTTCGCGTTTTTCTTGACCGGGATCAGGTCGATCCAGTTGTACTCGCGCCTGTCGAATTTACCGCTCACGCCCAGGCTGCGCAAGTCTTTGTTGTCCGCGTTCGATCCGAATAATGCAGTTGGCCACGCCTTCGCGTACGCAACCTTCGGAAATCCTGTCGTGCTGAATTTGCTGCCTACCGCCATCCATGTATCGGTATCAGGGTTATCGAAACTCTGAATGACCACCGATTCGAGGTTTACCGTTTTCTCGTCGGCGGTCACCATGGCAGCGCACGTCAGGAATACAATGAAAAGGCTCAATATGACTCGGGCGCCTTTATTCATTCTTAACTCCTTTTAAGCCGTTGGTCCAATTTCTGAAAGTAGTACAAATTATATTTCTTAGAGCATTCTTTGTCAAACATTTTTCCCCTCTCGATGACCGTGGAAAAGAAAAAACAACCCCTTTTCTCGTTTTATTTTACCGCAAGACTTGAGTATTTTGATGCCGCTCCCGTCATTCTCAGTTCGGCCTGCATCGGGCGAGGGGCCGACGAGCCATTCCGGAGGGCGTCGAGTTCGGCCCGAAAGCCCGCAACCGGGTCCGTTTCCACCGATGCAATGATCAGCTTGTCGAAGGAAGCGCGGCGGATTCCGCCTTCGCAGATGTAGGGAATCCCCCTCTCGGCGAACTTTTCCGCCCAGAGCGGCGACCAGGCGCCGAGAAGGACGACGGCGAGCGCGGGCCTTTCGTTCCCCGCGGCCGAGGAACCGCCCCGCCCCGATCCATCGGCCCCGGTCGGGAAGGGAAGCCCGCTTTCGGGATCGCTGGGAACGGCGATCGGATACCTGACGACCGACCCGTCGGGGTAGGAGGCTCGGAAACCGGCGAGAAAGGCGGTTTCGTCGGGGGAATCGGAACTGGTCTCCGTGTCGGCGGGAACCAGCAGGGCAAGCGGACGCGATCCCGAGGGGGAAGAGGCAAGGATCCGTGCGCAGAGCCCTCCGGCCTCCCTCATCGCGGGAGAGAGCGAAAAGCGGGGCAGTCTCAGCCTCGGACCGGGTTCGAGGGAAGCGACCTCGTCCACGAACACGAAAGTCCGGTCGGGATACTTCGCGACGGCCGAAACCACCTCCCGGGAAAAGAGCGGCGACACGGCGATCACCTTGTCCGTCGTTCCGTCGACCGCGGCGAAGAAGCCGGAGGAAAGAGAGGAATCGGGAATCGCGACGGGAACGAGCAGGAAGCCGGCCTCGCGGGCCGCGTCCTTGAGTGCCGGAAATGTGTCGCTCGATATGGCGAAAAAATGGGGATCATAAAGGAAGGAAAGGGAACGAAGCCTCGGCGCGCAGGAGGAAAAGAGCCCCGCCGAGAACAGCAGGAACAGCGTAATCCCTCGCCGCCGTATGGCGGCGGCACGATGGCGATGCGGAAAAACCATGATCGACGCTATCATGCCCCATACCCGGCGTCAAGCGCGCAACGCCATTACTTGACACCTCTCCTGCGAAGCCATACAATTCTTAGGATAAACGACCTGAACAAGGAGTATTTTATGACCAGCTATAAGGAACTTGGCCTGGTTAATACCGTGGAGCTTTTCAAGAAAGCCATGGAAGGCCATTACGCGATTCCGGCCTATAACTTCAACAACATGGAGCAGATGCAGTCCATCATCCAGGCTTGCGTCGAGACGCGCTCGCCGGTCATCCTGCAGGTATCAGCCGGAGCGCGCAAGTACGCGAACGGCACGATGCTTCGCCACATGGCGCACGGCGCCGTCGAGTACGCGCGAGAGCTCGGCTACGACATCCCCATCGTCCTTCACCTGGACCATGGTGCCGATTTCGAAATCTGCAAGAGCTGCATCGAGAACGGCTTCTCCTCCGTCATGATCGACGGTTCGGCCCTCCCCTATGACGAGAATGTCGCCCTCACCAAGAAGGTCTGCGAATACGCCCACAGCCAGAAGGATTACGTGACGGTCGAAGGCGAACTCGGCGTGCTCGCCGGCATCGAGGACGAGGTTTCCGCCGAGCACTCCCACTATACCGATCCGAGCACGGTCGAGGACTTCGTCAAGAAGACCAAAGTCGACTCCCTCGCCATTTCCATCGGCACAAGCCATGGCCGGGCGAAGTTCAAACCCGAGCAGTGCACGCGGACGGCCGACGGCGTCCTCATTCCTCCCCCACTCCGGTTCGACATCCTCGAGGAGGTCGAGAAGCGAATCCCCGGCTTCCCGATCGTCCTCCACGGCTCGTCGTCCGTCCCGATCAAGTACGTCAAGATCATCAACGAGAACGGCGGCAACCTGAAGGATTCAGTCGGCATTCCCGAGGAACAGCTCAGGAAGGCTGCGGCCCTCTCCGTGTGCAAGATCAACATCGACTC
>DBTK01000034.1:922-14237 GCA_002307015.1 Spirochaetaceae bacterium UBA1318 | reverse complement strand
GCAAGATCAACATCGACTCCGACGGTCGTCTCGCGATGACCGCCTACATCAGGAAGGTCTTCAAGGAACACCCCGAGGAATTCGATCCCCGCAAGTACCTCGGACCGGCCCGGGACGAGCTCAAGGAACTCTACAAGCACAAGAACATCAACGTCCTCGGTTCGGCCGGCAAGGCCTGAACCGCCCGGACCTACGCCATGGCGTAGGTCACTGGTCGACGACAACAATGAAGGCCGCTCCGAAAGGGGCGGCCTTTTTTATGCGCGACGGTCTTCGTGGCATGAAAAGGGACGAGGCGCGGCAAGGGGTGGCCTTTGGGACACCCGCAAAACCCCCGCAGCCGTCACGGTCGGGCGATCGAGGCCGCGATCAGTCGAGTCGATCGTAGATAAACCAACCCGCGAGGCAGGCGGCCAGGAAGAAGAGGAAAGAAAAAAGATAGTGGAGGTTGAGCCAGAAGAACCCGACGAAGGCGACGGAAAAGAGGAAGAGGAGACCGAAGGCGATGAACACCCCGATCATCGCGCCGATTTCGTCGAAGGCCCTCGCCGCGATCGCGGCAACGCCGAGGACCATGGAGGCGCGGAGAACGGGAAGCATGAACAGGGTGTAGATGCTCGCATGGCCGTCGCCCGCCATCCATTCGTAGATGGCGACAAGGCTCAGGAAGCCGCAGAGAAAGGAGACCAGGTTGCGCTTGGATTCCTCGAGCCCGGCGTCTCCGTACCTATAGAACAATCCGTAGGCACCGCAGGCGAGGACGGGCCAGAGCACCGTATCTCGAATCGCGACGCCCACAATCAAGGCGAAAGAGCCGTAGTCAAACGAAAAGAACGGGCGGATTATCAAGAACAAAAGAAGGGCGGGCACGAAACCGATGCACCCGCGCAGGAAGGCGTTCCGCCTGTCCCTTCTCTCGTCAAATCCCCAGAATCGTACCGAATACAGAAGATAGGCAAGCGGTAAAAAAAAAGCGCGAAAAAAATTCATTGCCGGTAAGACTACCACGCTTTCAGGCTTGTTTCAAGTCGGAGGTCATCGCTAGGAGGTCGTGAAAATCCGTAAGCCAGGTGATCATTTTTTTCTCATCCGCCACGAAGCCTTCGACCAGGAAGCGTTCGTCGGGGACTTGCAGGATGGTGGCGATGCGCTCATACTCCGCCTTCATCATCGTTTCGTTTCCGACGCAGAGTTTGAGGAAATCGAGAAGGTTCGCCTGGGTTATTTCCGTTGCATAGAAGGCGTCCTTCGATTCACCCTCGGGTGACGGAGTCGTCGTGTCGGTTCCCGTTTCCATGATTTCCGCCAGACGATCGCGGTGCTTCTGTTTCTGGTCGATGACCGAGAGGAAAAGCCGTCTTGAACTTTCGTTGGGGAGGGCCTTGATTACCGTTCTATACCTCGCGATCGCAGAGAGTTCCGCACGTACCACAATCGACAGCGCCTTCTGAATTTCCGGAGTACTACTTGTTTCCATGGAAGAAACAATAACATAGTCCGAAAGGCTTGTCAAAGTGAGGAAAGCTGTGATAAAATCATTCAGTTTCGATATTGCCGGTCGGCGTTCCGTTGAGGAGGTACATTGGCGGATAAAGATTTGCGGATCAATGAAGAGATCCGCGTCCGGGAAGTTCGGGTAATTGATGCGGCGGGCGAACAGAGGGGAATCATGCAGACCCTCGAAGCGATCAGGATCGCCAAGGAAGACGGTCTTGATCTGGTTGAGGTCGCCCCGCAGGCCAGTCCTCCGGTCTGCAAGATGCTCAATTACGGGAAATTCAAATTCGAGACCGAAAAAAAAGTCCGGGATTCGAAGAAAAAACAGAAACTTCTTAAAATGAAGGAAATCCGGATGCAACCCAAGATTGCCGACGGCGATCTTGATTTTAAGTCCAAGCATGTTAAGGAATTCCTGGACGAAGGCAACAAGGTTAAGGTTACCGTTCGTTTCCGCGGGCGCGAACTCGCCCATACCGAGCTTGGACTCGTGGTACTGAACGATGTACTGAAAAAGCTGGAAGGCGAATACGTTCTGGACAAGGCCCCCCTCATGGAGGGCCGCTTCATGTCCATGATCATTGGCCCCAAGGTGAAGAAATAAGAGAGGATTGCTATGCCGAAAATGAAAACGAAGAAGAGCGCCGCGAAACGGTACTCCCTTACCGGCAGCGGTAAGGTTCGATACAAAAAGATGAACCTCCGCCATATCCTGACGAAAAAAGATTCGAAAAGGAAGCGGAAACTTCGGCGCGGCGGGATCCTTTCTCCTGCGTGTTCGAGGATGATCAAGAAACAGCTTTTACCGTACGGTTGAGATTTAAGGAGCGCTAGACTATGCCCAGAGCAGTAGACGGTACCAGGAGAAAAGACCACCGCAAGAAAATAATGAAGCGGGCGAAGGGCTTTTGGGGAAGACGCCACACCAACTACAAGGTTGCGAAAGACGCCATCACCATGGCCATGAATTATTCCTACACGGGACGCAAGGACCGCAAGGGTGATTTCCGCACATTGTGGATTGCACGTATCAACGCGGCATGCAGGCCCGAGGGGATTACCTACTCCCGCCTGATCCAGGGGATGAGCAAGGCGGGCATCGGCATCAACCGAAAGGCCCTTTCCAACATGGCCATCGAAGATCCGACAGCCTTCGTGGCCGTCGTTTCCCAGGCCAAAGCCGCCTTAGGAGCGTAAGCCATGATTACCCTCGAACAGATCCGGCTCCTCGAAGCCCAGGTCGACAAAGCGCTTAAATTCATCGATTCGATGAAGGACGAGAACGAACTCCTCAAAATGGAGCTCGAGGAATCCGGAAAGAAGATCGGCGCTCTGGAATCGACCGTCAAAGCCTACAAGGACGACCAGGGCCGGATCGAAGAGGGTATTCTGAACGCCCTGAACAAGTTGAATCAATTCGAAGACACCCTTCTCACGAGTACGGCCGTCGGCCAGGCCGCTTCCGTTCTCGTCGGGGAGAAGGTGGCTGCCGCTCAGGTACGGCAGGAAGCGAAAAGCGAAGAGCCCGCGTACGTACCGGCGGATAAGCCCGAACCGGCGATCAGCTTCGAGGTCAGGGAAGAGATCCTTCCCGAAGACGACGTCGATTCGACCGAAGCGGTACCAGCCGCCGGCGAACTCGACATATTCTGATCGGACATGGGCGACGGTCAGCTCAAGATCGACGTTCTGGGCGCTTCCTTCACCATCCAGGCCGACGAGGATCCGGCCTACCTGAAATCGGTCCTTTCCTACCTTCAACGAAAAGTTAATACGGTCCAATCGGCGGTTCCCGTCGAGGATCCCCTCAAGGTCGCGATACTGGCGGGTTTCGAGCTCGTCGACGAGCTGTTCAAGGAACGCAGGCGATCAGGGGTATCGGCCCCCGCCTCACCGGACATGGACGAGCTCGAGGAGATCACCGTCCGCCTCATCGATAAACTGAACAAGATCTAGCAGGTGTCGCGGTTTGTCGACGCTCGCCAGGATGGAAAAGATTGAATCGCCCCACACCCAGACGCAGTATCGTGAACAAGGAACTTTCCAAAGATCCGTTCACCCTTCACCGCTCACCGTTCACCTATTCAAGGAGGGACTACCATGGCTGAAGAAATATCATTCGACATCATCCGGACGATCGGGGAGATCGGCCAATCGGGAAAGGGATGGAAACGCGAGGTAAGCCTCGTTTCGTGGAATTCCAGGAAACCCAAGCTGGACATCAGGGACTGGGATTTTACCCATGAACACATGAGCAAGGGTATCACCCTCTCGAAGGATGAGGCAAAGGCACTCAAGGCCCTCCTCGACTCGATCGACATCGACTCCCTCGGCCTGGACTAGACGGGCCGGACGCCGTTGCAGCCTTTCGCCGGGTTTCCGGTAGCGGCCGGGGACCAGACAGCGCCCGGCCTCAGGCCCTGAGAGAGGCTATGGCCTCCTGGGTCAGCCGGTCGCACTCCTCGTTCAGCTCGTTTCCCGCGTGCCCCTTGACCCAGTGCCAGGACGGCTTCAAGGCCGAGGCGAGGGCGTCCAGCTCGGTCCAGAGCTCCCGGTTCTTCACCGGCTCCTTCGATGCGGTCCGCCACCCGTTCCGTTTCCAGGTCGTGATCCAGGCCGTGATGCCGTTTTTCACGTACTGGCTGTCGGTGTACACCGCCACATCGGGAGGCGAGCCTTCCGCGGCCGACATCTCCTTCGCCGCCTCGAGTCCGGAAATCACGGCCCTCAGCTCCATGCGGTTGTTGGTCGTCATCACCTCACCCCCGTTGACCGAGCGCTTCTCAGCTCCCCTCACGAGGACGTAGGCCCATCCTCCGGGCCCCGGATTCCCGGAACAGCCGCCGTCGCTGAATAGTACGATCGATTCGTTTGTCATGATGCTCATCCTTTGAGGAAAATTGTCGTAAAAAGCGGCACGTAGGTTATCAGCAGGACGACGGCGAGCTGCACGAGGACGAAGGGCAGCACATCCCGATAGACCCTGCCGAGGGGCTTCTTGAACACGTAGGAGGCCAGGAACAGGTTGAAGCCGACCGGCGGGTTCATGTGGCCTAGGCCCAGGTTCGCGATGAAGATGATGCCGAGGTGGACGGGCTGGATGCCGAAGGCGCTCCCGATCGGGATGATGAGGGGCGCGACGACCAGGATCGCCGAGAAGATGTCCATGAAGCATCCGACGACGAGAAGGAAGAGGTTCAGGAGCGCAAGGAAGAGTATCTTCGAATGGATGAAGCCCTGGACCCACGCGGCGATGGTCACCGGTATTTCGGCGTCGATCGCGTAGTAGGCGAGGCCCCTGGCGCAGGCGAGGATGACGAGAACGCCGCCGATCACGGGAGCGCTCTTGAGCAGGACCTTCGCCAGGTCGCGGAGCCTCATGTCCTTCTTGATGAAAACCTCGACCAGAGCGCAGTAGAGCGGGGTTATCGCCGCCGTTTCGGTGAGGGTCATCAATCCGCTGAAGTAGCCGACGACGATGATGACCGGGATCAGGATCTCCCAGAAGGAGACGCGGATGGCCGAGACCAGACGACCGAACTCGAAGGGAACCGTCGGGACCTTGTTCCGGACCGCGACGACGATGCCCAGGGCGCACATCGAGAGCACGAGGAGGCTTCCGGGGATGATGCCGCCCAGGAACATGTCGACGACGCTGATCTGGGCCGTCGTCGCGTAGATGATCAGGGGCAGGCTCGGGAGGAAAAGGAGGCCGATGCTCGCCGTTCCGGTCACGAGGCCCTGGCTGAACGACTCGGTGTAGCCGCCGGATTCCTTGAGGACGAGGGCGAGGAGGGCGCCGAGGGCGACGATGGTGATTCCCGTCGCACCGGTGAAGGTCGTGAAGAAGGTCGACACGATGACGGCCGCCACGGCGATGCCGCCGGGGAGCCAGCCGAGGGCGGCGCGAAAAAGCTCGACGAGCCTCTCCCCCGCCCTGCTTTCCGAGAGGATGTAGCCGGCCATCGTGAAAAGCGGTATGGCGGCGATCGAGCTCCCGGTGAGGAGGGTGTAGGCCTCGGAGGGAATGACCTCGAGGGATCCTCCGGAGCGGGAGAAGAACACGTAGGCCAGCCCGCCGAGGAAGACGAAGACCGGGGTCCCCGTGCACGCCGCGAGGACGAGGACGGCAAGGGCAGGAAGGGAAAGGGTCCCTTGGGCCCATTGCCAGGCTTCGATGAGCGGAGCGAAAACGGCCGGCTCTATCCCGCCGAAGGCGGCGGCCCAGCCGCTCACGATCGAGGGGATGGCCGCGAAGCTTCCGATGAGGAAGCCGGGCAGAATCGCGAGTCTCAGTTTCCCCAAGCCAGGCGCCACCGTCAGGAAACGCACGGCCATGACGAGAAAGCCAAGGGGGATGACGGAGACGAAAACCCGGACGGGAACGAAGCCTATCTTCTGGGCCGCGTCGAAGCCGCCAAAAAAGAGCGAGAACGAGCTCCAGAACAGGGCGGTCGACACGGTCGCCGAAACGATGCCGTCGACGAGGCGGACGAGTTTCTGGGCTCCACCCTTCAGCAGGGTATCCGAGGCGATGGAAAGATGCTTCCCCTCGCGGCTCGTCGCCATGGCCGCGAAGAAGCTCAGGACCACGACGATGTTCGCCAGGTATCCCGCCGAGCCCGGAATCCCGGTTCGGAAGAGCTTCCTCAAGACGATCTCGGCGAAGGGAATAAGGGCGAGCAAGGCCATCGCGGCGACGTTGACGGTATCCTCGAAGCCGCGCCAGGCGATTCGGAGAACGCGGATCATTTGTTCCGGTACTCCTTCAGGATATCCTGGATGCGCGAGTACATGTCGGTCGAGAAGGTGGTGCCGATGAGTTTTTTGCTGCCCTCCTCCATGACGGCGACCCAGCGGCTCCTGGCCTCGGCCGACATCGGCGGTACGACGAGGCCGTTTTTCGTCATTACGTCCATCGCCCTGGCCTCGAGCTTGGGCATGTCGGCCTCGAGGCCGTCCTCGAGTTCCTTGATGGAGCTCTTGAGACCCGGCTTGTAGGAATCGGGGATCGATTCCCAGGCGGCTTTGTTCAGGACGATGCCACCGAGGAAGGGGGTGATCTCGATATCGGTCAGGTATTTGGCGATGCCGAACACCTGCATGCTCGCGGCCCCCAGGGTGTTCGACTGCACCGCCTCGATCATCCCGGAGTTGAGGGCGGTGAGGGCGTCGGAGCTTTCGACGGGAACGACGGAAAAGCCCATCGTCTTGAAGGCCTGCTGCATCTCGAGCTCGGCCGGGCTGACGCCGAGGCGGAGCTTCATGAGATCCTCGGGGAATACGACAGGCTTCTTCGAGAAAATCCTGAGCCAGCCGGCCTTCGACCATGCGATGATCGTGAAGCCCTTCCTGTCGAACCCGGCGTCGAGGTAGCTCTCGGTCTTCTCGAGGACCCAGGAAAGCTCCCCGTCGTTCCTGATCAGGAGGGGAACGCTCAGGGTGAGGACGTCGGGGTTCATGGCGTTGAGCCCGATCGAGGTGAACACCCCGCCCTGGATCTGGTTCAGCTTCATCTTGCGGATCATGTCGCTCTCGCCGCCGGCGACGCCCCCATGGTAGACGCGAAGCTCGACATCGCCGTTCGTCTGGGATTTCCAGGCGGCGGCGAGCTTGTCGAGCCTCGTTCCCCAGGGGGAATCCTTCGGGGTTATCGTCGCGAGCTTGATGACGATAGGCTTCGCGCAGACGGGAAAGGCCATCGCGAGGGCCAGGATGAGAAGCAGTATCGAGCGCACAGGTCTTTCCATCATTTCAGTCACTCCCGGTATCGATGAATAGCGAATCGAGGTTGTCCAGATACCAACGCGCCTTTTTCTGGGCGATGACGTTGGCAAGCCGGTTTTCTGGGAAGGCCTCGGGATCGATCGCGAGGGCCTTGGCCAGGGCGTCCTTGAAGGCGGCGACATCCTGGACCGGAACGCAGTAGGCGGCGGCCCACGAAACGTAAGCCGAGGCCGACCGGCCCCGCGACGCCTCGACGGCCTTCCGGAACATGGCCTCGACCTTCGACCGGTCCCCGCCGAGTGAGGCGGGCATGCCGGCATAAAACGAAATGTAGAACTCGTAGATCACCCCCGACTGGTAGCCGGGATCGAGGGCGAAGGCCCTGGCCATGAGCGAGGCGGCGACCGGAATTTTGGCCATCAGGTTGAAGTCCATCGGCTCCGCGGAAAATGCCCCCACCCAGCCCGCGGCAGCCCAGTAGAGGTAGGGCACGTCGTCCTTCCCCATCTTTGCGAGCGGGGAGGCGGCGTTTCCGGAGGAAAGTGCGGCCTTGAATCCGGGATGGCGGATTTCGATACCGTCGAGGACGTAGTTCCTGCCGCGAAGGTAGAGCTTTTTCGCCCTGAGGTTCTCGGCGTCCCGCTCGGCAAGACGGTCGAGGGGAAGCATGGAAGCGGGACCCTGGACGAAGGCGTTGGCGTAGGTGACGAAGGCGCTCCCCGTCGCCAGGGCGAGTTTCGCGTTGCCGGGGTCGGCAGAGAGAAGGGCTTCGTAAGTCTTGAGCGCGAAGGGAAGTGCCTCGGCGATGAGGGTCGGATCGTCATCGCTCGCGAAAACGCTCGGCGAGCCGGGTTTCGAACCGGTAAGGGTATCGGCGACGGCCCTCACCGCGAGACGGTTGATCGAACAGGAAGAACAGAAGCCCATCATCAGGGCGAGGGATATGGCGACAAGTCGTATTCGTAGGTCCATGTTTCTTTCCATTATCATCCCTATTCATCGCTTGTCAACATACCGTTAAGGAAGCTATGGGACGCTACCGTTCGCCAAGCAATGTCTTCAGATCCTGGATATCCTGGATCAGTTTTGCCCTGTCCAGGTTCTGGAAACGGCGAGGAACCATCTCCCTGCTCGTGCACTCCAACACCGCCACCAGATTCTGGAGCTCGATGTCGTGAGGATAGGCCGGCGGGATGAAATCGTGGATCGTGGTGTCGAGGTCTTCCCGCGTGATGATGATCCTGTTGTCCGAGGCGGCCTGGAACTTGGCTCTGATCAGCACGGCCTCGAGGTCGGCTCCCGAAACCTCGAAGTGAAACCGGCGGAAGAGCTCGGGGGTATTGATCTTCTCGATCTTGAGCTTGAGTTTCCGGATCAGAGTGTCGAACAGGGCCTCCTTCTCCTCCTGGCTGTCCGGATAGAAGAGGGCGAGGTGCTCCTCGGCGCGGCCCTGGCGTTTCAGGTCGATCGGGAGCAGGTCGGGTCGGCAGGTGATCAGAAACCAGATGATCTTGCCCCGGTACTCGGTGTTGCCCATGAAGCTCGCGATCTGGGCGAAGATGCGGTTCGAGGTTCCCGCATCGCCGTCCTGGTCGCGGTCCCCGAGGAAGGCGTCGGCCTCGTCTATCATGACCCCGGCGGGTGACATCGCCACGAGGATGTTCAGCACCTTCTCGAGGTTCGATTCGGTGACGCCCTGCCACTTCGAGCGGAAGTTCCTAAATTTCACGATGGGGATGCCGATCTCCCCGGCGAAGGCCGTGACGATGAAGGACTTGCCCGTCCCCACCGGCCCCGCGATCAGGTAGCCCATTGGGAGGACGTCGAGCCGACCCTGCTTGATGGCGCGGGCCGCGTTCTTGAACCGCTTCTTCACGAAGTCGTGGCCCGAGACATAGGAGAGGTCCATGTCGGACTCGATGAACTCGAGGAGGCCGCCGGCCTCGTTCTCGATGATCTCCTTCTTCTTCTGCCTCAGGTACTCCAGGGAGATGGGACGATCCTCCTGGTAGCTCTCCGCCGCGATCTGGTTCAGGTTGAGGAGGTTGAGCCCCGAGGTGATCTTGCCGACCTGCTCGGGCCTCAGGCCACGGTCGAGGAGGAGGCTCCCCTGCTGCTCGATGAATTCCAGGAACTGGATCCTCACCCTCTCGTCCGGGATCGGGATGAGGACCTTGACCGTCGAGGGCGAGCGCACGAGACGCTGGCTGATGTCGGCGAGGTTCTCGGCGAGGAGGAGGACGGAAACGTCGCCCCTGGTGAAAATCGGGTCGTGGGACCAGCGGTTCAGGGTCACCAGACAGTAGCGGTCGTCCTCGGGGAGCCGCGCGATGTCCTGATTCGGGACGATCGTCTCGGCGTAATCGATGATCAGGACGATGCGTCTCGTTTTCGGGATGTTGAGCAGGAAATAGTCCTCAAGGTAGGTGAAGGACTTGACCGGATCGATCGACACGAAATCGGCGGGATCGACGTCCTTGTATCGCCCCGTCATCGCCTTCATGTAGGCGTCGGTCATCTCGCGGTTGGCGAAGGTGACGCCGGAGGATCGGTCGTAGTAGACGATGATGTCGCGGTTCCCGAAAAGGACCTCGGAGATGTACTCCTGGATCCGGACGAAGATGAACTCGCCCTCGTTCATCTTATGGGGAAGAAAGTCGCGGATGTTGCCGTGGACCATGTAGAGGTTCGCGGTTTTCGAACAGTATTTATATGAAAGCTCTTGAGCCCAAGACGGCAGGATCTTGATAAACGGCAGGTTTTTTACGATGAGTTGCTCGCCCATGTTCCCTCCCCCTACCGAAGTATAGGGGGAGAGGTTCGGAGGGTCAAGCTTGCCTGCCTTGGGGCCCGGGGCGGCCGGCCGAAACCGAAAGCCAGCCGCCAACAAGCTTCGAGGAACTTGGAAGGATGACCAGCCATCGGAAGGCTCAAGGCCGGTCGCCAACAAGCTTCGAGGAACTTAGTTTACCCCACTAGCTATATGACGCCGCCGTTAGCACGGATAGTCTGGCCGTTTACCCAGGCCCCATCCGGCCCGGCAAGAAAGGCGACTACCGCGGCGATGTCTTCCGGGGTGCCAAGCCGCTCAAGAGGGGGCGCCTTGGCAAGGCGCTCGATGACCTCAGCCGGTTTGCCGTTCAGGAATAGATCCGTGCCGGTAGGTCCGGGCGCGACGGCGTTGACCGTTATGCTCCTTCCGCGGAGTTCCTTGGCCGCTATCGCCGTGAGAGTCTCTACGGCGGCCTTCGTCGCGGCGTAGATTCCGTACTGTTCGAACCGCAATGCCACGATGCTTGACGATAGGTTGATAATCCTGCCATTGTCCTTGAGGCGCTTGATTCCTTCTCTCAGTCCGTTGAACGTCCCCTTTAAATTGATCGCGACATGTTCATCGAACAAGGCGTCGGTGCTGTTTGCGAGGGTGGCCAATTTCATTATTCCCCCATTGTTCACGAGCACATCGACGCCGCCGAACGCTTTTTCGGCCTCGTCGAAAAGCCGCTTGACGTCATCGGGCAGGGCTACGTTACCCTGCACCGTAATGGCTTTGCCGCCTTTGGCGTTGATCTCGCCGGCGGTCTTGGCTGCATCCTCGTTGTTGCTCGCATAGTTGATCACAACGGCAAAACCTTCGGCAGCGAGCCGCAGGGCAATACTGCGGCCGATGCCTCGCGAGCCGCCGGTCACGATTGCAGTCCTGATTTCCGTATCCATGGTAACCTCCTGAATAGCTACAACTGGAAATTACGAAAGATCTTGTCATCAGTACAATGCATAGTTTATATTTCAAATATGTCAATTTCGCATATCTCGGAACTCGATTTAAATCTACTCTTCCCTCTTTCAGTGCTGCTGAAAGAGCGCCATATTTCTCGAGCCGCGGAAAGATGCAACGTGAGCCAACCGGCGATGAGTCGTTCGCTGGAAAGGCTTCGCCGTGATTTCAACGATGAACTGCTCGTGCGAAATGGCCGCACCTATGCGCGCACCCCTCTGGGAGATCGCCTCCTCGGTGATCTGGACAAGGTTATCCCCGAGATCGAAGCATTGTATCAAAGAGAGGACCAGAGCCTGCTCGCGTCTGTCGAAGTCATCAAGATGACCATGACGGATCATGCCTGCGCCGTCCTTCTGCCACCCATTCTCAGACGTCTGCGAACGACAGTACCCCTTCTCCGGGTCGAAATTCGTCCATTCTCCGATCAGCGGTTCGATGAGGTTTTATCCGGCCAGACCGACCTGCTTTTCGACGTCGCCGGCGCTCCGCGCTTTCTGGAGACGGAAACACTTTATACGGATGATTTTGTGTGCATCGTTTCCAAAGATCATCCAATAACCTCCGACGCGTTCAGCCTAGACGATTACCTCATGTATCCACACATCGCAGTCAGCGTATTGGAAGGGGAGCAGACCCTGATAGACCGCCCGCTGAAAGAGCGAGGACTGTATCGACGGATTTCACTGGTGCTTCCCTACTTCACGCCAGCCATATTTGCCCTTGGTGGCACCGAATCCATACTCACCGTTCCTCGACAGCTCGGGCTCATGCTTCCCCTCGGATCCCAGGTCCGCTGCATCAATCCGCCCCAGGAGATTGGTCCATTCCAGTATCAGATGATCTGGCATCGTCGACTCTCCCAGGACAAGGTTCATCTATGGCTCCGGGAGCAGATCAGAAATGCCGTCGGTTTCCTGCATTCGGGGAAGGGGGGAGGCTACGGATCATGATAATCTACCTGCCCCCCGTTTCGACGCCTCCCCTACCCTCGCCTTTGTCGGCGGCCTGCTAACCGAAAACGGGGATCTCGGACCCGTCCCGGAGGAATACCGGGATCTGGCCGAGAGCCGCGGCGCATTCGATCCTGGTCCCGCCGGCGAAGGCCTTCTTCGACGCGGCGTCCTTCCAGGTCGATCCGGCCGGGAGGTAGACGGAGCGGCTCCTCATTCCCGCGTGCATCACCGGGGCGACGAGAAGGTCAGGCCCGAACATGAACTGGTCCTCGACCTTCCAGGCCTCGGGATCGGCGGGGAAATCGTAGAGGAGGGGCCGGATGACCGGGGTGCCCTTCTCGTGGGCGGCCTTCATGAGGGTCGCGATGTAGGGTTTCAGCCGTTCCCGCACGAAAAGGAAATTTTTGAGGATTTCGTAGGCCTCCTCCCCGTAGCTCCAGACCTCGTTCGGGCCGCCGGAGAACACGTCCTCGCTCTTCGAGCCGTCCGGGTGGACGGTGTTGTAGGCGGGGGACTTGTCGACCCTGAACCCGTGAAGCCGGAAGACGGGACAGAAGGTGCCGTACTCGAACCAGCGGACCAAGACCTCGCGGTAGGCCGGATCGTCCGGATCGCCGCCGCCGAAGCCGCCGATGTCGGTCGTCCACCAGGGTATCCCGGCGAGGCCCATGTTGAGGCCGGCGGCGAACTGGTTCCGCAGCGAGGAAAAGGTCGTGTCGATGTCGCCTGACCAGACGAGGGCGCCGAAGCGCTGGCTTCCCGCCCAGGCGCAGCGGAGGAGGTTGATGACGTCCGTCCTCCCCTCCTTCGTCATGCCGTCGTAGAAGGTCTGGGCGTAGTGGAAGGGGTAGATGTTCCCCACCTCGGGAACGCTGCCCGAGTGGTAGCGGTAGTTGTCGTAGTCGTAGACGGTGTACTCGGGCTCCGCCTCGTCGAGCCAGAAGAGTTTTATGCCCTTGTCGTAGTAGTTCTTCTTGGCCTTGCTCCAGACGAACTCGCGGGAGCGCGGATTCGTCGCGTCGAAGAACACGCAATCCCCCATGAAGTCCATCGTCGTCCTGATGCCGCGTTCGGTCTGGACGAGGAGGCCCTTTTCCTTCATCTCCTTGAAGTTTTCGCTGCGCTTGTCCACGGTCGGCCAGATCGACACCATGAGCTCGATCCCCATCTCGCGGAGCTCCCTGACCATGGCCTCGGGGTCGGGCCAGTAGCGCAGGTCGAACTTCCATTCGCCCTGCATCGGCCAATGAAAGAAATCCGAGACGATGACCGAGATCGGAAGCCCTCTCCTCTTGTACTCCCTGGCGACCTCGAGGAGCTCCTCCTGGGTCTTGTAGCGGAGCTTGCACTGCCAGAA
>DBTK01000034.1:457-635 GCA_002307015.1 Spirochaetaceae bacterium UBA1318 | reverse complement strand
GGGCATCATCGGAACCTTGCCCGTCACCGAGGCGTAGGATTCCTCGATCTTCGCGGGGGTATCGCCGGCGGTTATCCAGACGTCGAGCTGGGTGGAGCAGTCGGCCGTCCACTCGGTGAAATTCTTCCCGAAAGACGCCCTGCCGACGGCCGGGTTGTTCCACAGGAACCCGTAGCCC
>DBTK01000034.1:0-145 GCA_002307015.1 Spirochaetaceae bacterium UBA1318 | reverse complement strand
CCGCTGGGCGAGCTCGAGGATGCTTCCCTTGAGTTCGAGGCAGCCGTCCTGGTACTGTCCCATTCCGTAGAGCCTCTCGCCCTCGAAGGCCTCGAAGCGGTGGGTGATCTTGAACCTGTTGCCGCCCATGGGACGGAATTCCCGA
>DBTK01000131.1 GCA_002307015.1 Spirochaetaceae bacterium UBA1318 | reverse complement strand
GTCTACAACAGCGCCTTCATGAACATGCTCAAGCGCGAGGAAAACGAGAAGTACCGTTCGACCATCAAGAACACGATGGAGTTCGATCCGGAAATCATGAAGCGCTTCGTCAACTTCATGAACAACCCCGACGAGGATACCGCCGTCGCCCAGTTCGGCAAGGGCGACAAGTACTTCGGGGTCTGCACGATGATGGTCACCATGCCGGGCCTGCCGATGTTCGGGCACGGGCAGATCGAGGGCTTCGAGGAAAAATACGGCATGGAGTACCGCCGGGCCTACCGCGACGAAGAGCCGGACGAGAGCCTCGTCTTCCGGCATTACCGCGAGATCTTCCCGCTCATGAAAAAACGCTACATCTTCGCCGACGTCGGCGACTTCCTCCTCTACGACCTCTTCGCCGACTCAGGCTCGGTCAACGAGAACGTCTTCGCCTACTCGAACCGGGCGGGGGGAGAGGCGGCTCTCGTCCTCTACAACAACGCCTTCGATCCGGCATCCGGCTGGATCCGGATGTCGGCGGCCTTCGCGGTCAAAAAGCCCGATGGAACGAAAAATCTGGAACAGCGGAGCGTCGGCCAGGGACTCGGACTCGAGGACGGACCGGGGCGTTTCCTCATCTTCCGCGAACAGCGGGCCGGCCTCTGGTTCGTACGGTCGTCGCGCGACATCGTCGAAAAGGGACTTTTTATCGCCCTCAACGGCTACGAGTGCCAGGTCTTTCTCGATATCCAGGAGATCGCCGACAACGAGCTCGGCCAGTACCGGACCCTCTGCGATGCCCTGGGCGGCCGCGGCGTCATCGATATCCAGAACGCCCTTCAGGACATCGTCCTCGCCGAGCTCTACGCCGACTTCCGCAAGGCCTTCCCCACCGAGTTCTTCGAGAAGGCGAGGGCCATCGCCGCCGCATCGGCCACCGGAAAACCGGCGGGAAAACCGGCGAGGTCGAAGTCGATAGCCGCCCTCATTGCCGTCACGAAACCGGAGGCCCTCAAGTTCTTCCAGACGGCCTCCCGATTCATCAGGGGCACCGCCCAATACGCGGCCTTTCCCGTCGTGGAACCCGATCCCAGGTTAGCTCCGGAAGCGGCCTGGGACATCCTCGAGGCGGGACTGATCGGCGCTTTCGCCGCGATCGAGATCTGCGGCAAGGCCGGCGCCGATTCCGGAGATAATTCCTTTTCAGCCGAGCTCGCCCGCGAGATTCTCGCCAAGCCCGAAACGGCCGATTATCTCCTCGCTTTCGAGGTTCTCGCCTCCATGCTCCCCCTGGTCGGAGAAAACGCCGACCGGGCGAGCGTCAGGCGCCTCGTCGACCACTGGTGCATCGACCGCAAACTGAGGGAAACCCTGCAGGAGGCCGGCCATCCGGGGGACGAGGTCTACCGCGAGGTCATGATCCTCAAGGCCGTCCTCTCGTTCCCCGCGCTGCCGCTCAAGCGAAAAACGGGAACCAAAAAAACGAAGGCGAAAGACGCCGTGGCCGTAAATCGGGCGAGGCTCGCCTTCGAGAATCCCGAGGTGAGACGGCTTGTCGGGGTCAATACCTACAACGATGTGGTGTGGTTCAACAGGGAATCCTTCGACGCGGCCCTGTTCCTCGCCGGTGCCATCGCCGCCGTCGACGTCGGGGACGGAACGGCAGCCAGGATCAGGACGAAGGCCATGGCCGTCGACGGGGAAATCGCGCGGGTCAGAAAGGCCGAGGCGGAATCGGGCTACAGCGTGGAAGCGATGCTCGAGGCTCTCGAAAGGCAGGGGTCCGGAAAATAGAAGGAAAACCCCTTCAGCTCTTCTCGACGTTCTCGTCAGCGAATTTCCTGAATTCCTCTCGATTCATCCTGTCCTCATAGAGAGGATACAAAGCCTCGATCAGCTCTTCCATGGTCGGGAATTTTGCGCCGTCCAGTTTGTAGGTCATAGAAGATCTCCCGGGAGCGCATGCTATCCGAAAAAAGGGGGACTTTTCAAGGCGGATTCAGAGCGACCTCGCGGCTCCGAGGCCGTTCGTTCTGAGAGGTATGGATTGGATGCGGGTCTCAGGTCCCTCTTTGACAACGATTAATTTTTCAGCAAACTGAGAAGTATGAGGCCCGCCTGCGAATCACCGGGAATGGCGGCTTGAAATTGTTTTTTGGGGTGATATACTTTACGGAAATAGTGAACTCCCCTGGAGGACCTTCAATGATCAAGCGACAGTTTGTAAGCGACAGGAGAAGCGAAAACCAGCTCTCCGACGAGGATGAGGACCCTCTCCCGCATGAACGCACGAACGACGAATGTTTCGTCGACATCGCGTCCTACCTTTCCGGCAACCAGCAACAGGCAATTAAAAACGGCATAAAGACCAGCCAACGTTCCCTCGCCTTCCTGAAAAAACACTATCCCGACGAAACCCTCTCCGACTGGGCCGACTGGCGCTGGCAGATACGCCATTGCATCACCGACGCATCCCAGCTCTCGAACCTCCTCGAGCTTTCAGCCGGGGAGCGCGACGCCCTCGTCGAAGGCTCGGGCCAGCTTCCGATGCGCATCACGCCCTACTACGCCAGCCTCCTGGATCCTGACGATCCCCTTCAGCCACTGAGGCGGACCGTAGTCCCGACCTCGGCCGAGCGGCTCGTCTCCCCCGGGGAAGCGGCCGATCCCCTCTGCGAGGACGACATGAGCCCCGTCCCTGGTATCGTGCATCGCTATCCGGACCGTGTCCTCTTTCTCGTGACCGGATTTTGCTCGACCTACTGCCGGTACTGCACCAGGAGCCGTCTCGTCGGAGATGCGGACCGCTACTACTACAACCTCCAGCAATGGAATCGGGCCATCGATTATATCGAGGGCCATCCCGAGATTCGGGACGTCCTCATCTCGGGAGGGGATCCGCTCACCCTCCCCGACGACAAGATCGAGTACCTCCTTTCCCGTCTCAGAAAGATCCCGCATGTCGAGATCGTCAGGATAGGAACGAAGGTACCGGTCGTCCTTCCCCAGCGGATCACCGAGCAGCTCACGAAGATGCTGCGCAAGTACCACCCGCTCTGGATCAACATCCACTTCGCCCACCCCGACGAGGTGACCCCGGAAACGAAGGAAGCCTGCGAGCGGCTCGCCGACGTCGGCATACCGCTCGGGAGCCAGACCGTCCTCCTCAAGGGCGTGAACGACGATACGAAAACGGTCATGAGCCTCTACCACAAGCTGCTCGCGGCGAGGGTCAGGCCCTACTACCTCTACCAGTGCGATCCCATCCTCGGTTCCGCCCATTTCCGGACGAACGTCGAGAAGGGCATCGAGATCATACAGGGCCTGAGGGGTTGGACGAGCGGCATGGCCGTTCCCCAGTACGTGATCGACGCGCCCGGAGGCGGCGGCAAGGTCCCCTTCCTTCCCGAGTATTTCCAGGGTTTCGAGAACGGCTTCGTCGTCATGAAGAATTACCGCGGCGAGGTCTATCGGTACCCGGAACCCGGAAGAACCGGCGATTGCGGAAGGAGAACGGCGAGAGCCGTGTAGACCGAAGCGTTCGGGAGGCCGGCCGCCTCCCGAACGCCTTCATGAGTGGCTGAAGCGTGGATACGGGAAGCGACTCAGGGCTTCGGGACGGCCCGTTTCAGGGCGCTTTCCATGATCCTGCCGATCAGCTCGTTGAATCCGATTCCCGAAAGCCTCGCGACGATGGGAAGGTCGGAGTAATGGAGGTTGAGCCCGGCGAGGGGATTGACCTCGATGAAATTCGGGACGCCCTGGGCGTCGCAGCGGATGTCCATACGGCCGCCGTCGCGGCAGCCGAGAGCGTTCCAGGCGGCGAGGGCGACTTTCTCGATCTCGGCCGCCATCCCGCCGCCGACGAGCTCGTACCGGACCCTCTCCTCCCACTTTTTTTTCGTATCGAAGGAGTAGACGGCCTCGACGCCCTCGTTGAATTTCACCTCCATCGTTCCGACGACCTTCGCGTCCCTCCCCGTCCCGACGATGCCCGTCGTGAACTCCCGGCCGGGAAGGTAGCCCTCGACGAGGACGGCCTGGCCGAATTCGGAAAGGAGGCGGGCGCAGCGGGTTTCCAGATCGGCCGGATTGTCGACCTTCGAGAGCTCGGTGATTCCCTTTCCCGTACCCTCGGCTATCGGCTTGATGAACAGGGGATAGGCCATGGGGACCGAGCGGCAGTCGGCGGGATCCCGGATCTCGGCGAAGGGGGCCGTCGGGACACCGGCGGCCTGGACCACCCGTTTCGCGAGGCCCTTGTGGAGGCACACGGTCAGTGTGGCAGGGTCCGAGAAGGTATACCTTAGATTGTAAACGTCGAGGATCGCGGGGACCTGGGCCTCCCGGGCGTAGCCCCTCTCCCCCTCGCAGACGTTGAAGACGAAGTCCCATCGGTCGCCCCTGGCGAGCCGGCCGATGAGGCTCTTGGCGTTCCCGATCCGGTCGGTCTCATGGCCGAGGCTTTTCAGGGCATCGTCGAGGCCGTCGATGGTTTCCTTCGTATCGAACTCGGCGGCCGCCTCGGGATCCATGCCCGCCGCGAGGTAGTCGTCGATGAGGTCGTAGGTAATGCCGATAATCATGCCCGAGAGTATACGGCGATTGAAAATCGTCGGCAAGCACCGTCCCGAACGGGCCGAGGGTTTTCCGGAGGAAGCATGGACGAAAGGATCTTGATTCTCGTGAACCGGGAGAAGGGCGAGGCGCGGCCCGATGTGTCGGACGTGCTCAAGAGCGCCGAGGCGGTTCTCAAGGCCCTCGAAACTGCGGGAAGAAGGGCGGACCTCGTCGAGGTGTTTCCCGACCTCCTCCTCGACCCCTCGCGCCTCGCCAAGGCCGTCCGCGATAGGAATCCCTCGGTCATCCTCAACCTCTTCGAGGGATTCGAGGGCCGCCCCGAGACCGAGGTCGCCTTCGCCCGAGTGCTCGAAACCCTCGGCATTCCGTTCACCGGGAACCGGGCCGAGACCCTCGAGCGATGCCTCGACAAGTCGAGGGCGAGGATCCTCCTCGCCGGGAAGTCCGTCCCGGTCGCGCCGGGCCGGCTGGCCCTTCCCGGCTCCGTTCCCGCCGACTTCGGGGACCTCGGGTTCCCGCTCTTCCTCAAACCCTCGGCCGAGGACGGATCGGTCGGGATCGACGGAAACTCCCTCGTCCGCGACGCCGAGGAACTCGCCCAAAGCCTCGCGAAAAAGCTCTCCGCCTTTCCCTCGGGGCTTCTCGTCGAACGATTCCTCCCGGGCCGGGAGTGCGCGGCGGGCTTCGTCGGGAACGGCGAAAGCTGCCGGTGCGTCGGCGTCTCGATGCTCGACTACGGGAAGGCCGGGCCGGGCTTCCCCCCCTACCTCGGCTTCGGGGCGAAGTGGGCCGAGGACACTGATGAATACAAGGTCCTGATGCCCCGGATCCTCGACCCCGAGAACGGGGATGACGCGGCTCCCTTCGCCGCCGCGAGGGACCTCGGCGCAAGGGCCGGGAAGGCCCTCGGCTGCACCGGGTATTTCCGCGTCGACATGAGGGAAGGCGAGAACGAGCTTTTCGTGCTCGAGGTGAACCCCAACCCGGACATATCCCCCGACTCAGGCTTCATGAGGATGGCGGCCGGCTCGGGGCTTTCCTATGCCGAAACCCTCGAACTCATCCTGGAAGCCGCCCGAGGGCGGCCGTCGCTGGAGGACGGCCGGCATTGCCCGAAAAATGCCGATATGCTACCCTGATTCCATGACCGACATAGCCGAGTACCTTGCCGTCGCCGAGGCGACACTTTCCTTCAAGCGGAGCGAGATCGATATCCTGCGCGAGGTCCTCGAGGCCGCGAGGGAAGAACCGGACAAGGACTACTCCCTCGCGGAAAAGCGGATCGACGGCGTCCTCGCCGGATTCGCGATCTACGGCCGCACCCCGATGACCGATTTCGCCTGGGACGTGTACTGGATAGCCGTCAACCCGGACTTCCAGCGCCGGGGTATAGGCCTCGCCCTCATGGAATCCGTCGAGGAGGCGACCCTCCGTACGGCCGACCGGGCGATCTTCAGGGTCGAAACCTCGGGGACGGCCGAGTACGGCTACGTCAGGAACTTCTACGATAGAGCCGGCTACGTCAGGGCGGGCACCATCCCCGACTTCTACGCCCCCGGCGACGATTTCTGCCTCTATTCGAAGGACATCAGGAAGCAGGCCTCGAGGGGCTAGAACCCGAACGCTGGACGGCGGGCCCAGGAAACGGTATCTTCTAGCCGTGGAATCCCTCATCGCTTCGCTGGAGGCGAGTCCGATCGCGTTCCAGTTCGCCTCGTTCTCGGCCCTCGACCGGTATTTCTCCCTTCGCGAATCCTCCCTCGTCTTCATCGATACGGAGGCGACCCAGGCCGACCTCGCGAGAACCCTGGACGGGGTGAGCTACCCCGGCATCGAGTACGGCGACGCCCTCGTGGTTTCCGAGGGCAGGAAATACTACTTCCGATGCGTGGATTCCCTCACCGCCCCCCATCCCTGTTCCTACGGCCCCCTCACCCTCAGGTACGATCCCCGCCGCCGCGTCTACCTCGACAAGAGCGGAATCTACGGGATGCTCAGAAAAAAGGAACCTCTCGGCCAGCCTCGCGGGGAGCCCTTTAGGGCCCTCTTCGAGGCAGCCAGCCTCTCGAGCCGCTACGGCCTGGAGGCCCCGGAAGGCGGGGAGCCGCTCCGCGCCGGCGAGGTTCCGGCCGAGGTCCAGGCCGACCTCCTCACCCTCGTGCTGACCGGCCGTCGTCCAGAAACGGGGCTCACGCTTCTCCTCGAAAAAGGGTTCATCGAACGGTTCTGGCCCGAGCTTTCGGCCATGGACTCGATCGGGCAATCCAAGGAGTTCCATCCCGAGGGCAACGCCTGGGCCCATACCCTCGAGACCTTCAGGTACCGGAAGGTTCCCGACCTCACCCTCTCGCTCGGACTGCTCCTCCACGACATCGGGAAGGCCAGGGCAGTGAGCAACGAGGGAAGGCGCTTCGACGGCCATGCCGAGATCGGGGTGCCGGGGGCGAGGCGCTTTCTCGAGAGGCTCGGCTTTTCCTCCGGCCTCGCGAACGACGTGAGTTTCCTGATACGGAACCATATGATACCGGCGGCCCTGCCCGAGCTTCCCTTCTACCGGGTGAAGGAATGCATCGAATCGCCCCTCTTCCCGACTCTCCTCGAACTCTACCGCTGCGACCTCATGTCGACCTATCGGGGACCCGAGGGATACTACGCCGCCTGCAAGACCTACAAGGCCTATCTCAAGAACGTGAAGAATCCCTTCAGGGGACCGGACGGAAAGAAGGATCTGCGGCTATTTGTCGAATGATTCGAGGGCAGCGACGAGGGAGCCCAGGTCCGGATCGATCGCCCGAAGGTTCCGGTCCGACTCGGGAAGCGCCGCGATGCCGGCGGGGGGCTCGGGTCTCACCCCGGTCGCCTTCTCGACGATGTCGGCCGAGCCATAGGGGTCCCCGGTCGCCAGGACGATGATGCTCCCCTGGCCGTCGAGCTTTTCCGAGAGGAATTTCTCGGCCGCGCGATAGCCGACCGCCGTATGGGGGTCGATGAGGACGCCGTGGGTTTCGTAGACCCGGCGGATCGCGTCCAGGGTTTCATCGTCGGTCACCGACTCGCCGTCGATCATCGTGCGCATCACCCCGGGGTTGCTCCCGAAAACCGAAAGCAGGCGCTCGAAGTTCGCCGGGTTCCCCACGTCCATCGCGTCGGAAACCGTCCTGACCGGCTCCCGGGGCGAGAACACCCCGTTCGCGAGGTAGCGCGGGATCTCGTCGTTGGCGTTCGTCGCGGCGACGAAACCGTTGACCGGCATGCCCCATTTCCAGGCGTAGATGCCGGCCGTCAGGTTCCCGAGGTTGCCTGAGGGCACGCTGAAAAAGAAATCCCCGTGGATCGTCTTCTTGAGCCGGGTGAAGGCGTAGACGTAATAGAAGGTCTGGGGAATGAGCCGGCCCGGGTTGAGGGAATTGGCCGAGATGAGGGAGAAACGGTCCCGGACCGCGGGGTTCTCGAAGGCCGACCGCGCGAGACGCTGGCAATCGTCGAAGTTGCCCCTCACGTGGAGGCTCAGGACGTTCCCGTCGAAGGCGGCGAGCTGCCTGAGCTTTCGGGACTCTCCGGCCGACGAGGCCGATCCGCAGCTCGACGGCACCAGCACGACGACCCTCATGTCCTTGCGGCCATGGAAGGCCCTGGCGACGGCGCACCCGGTATCCCCCGTCGAGGCGGTCAGCACGGTCGCCGAGCGGCCCGAATGGGAGATGAATTCCTCGAGCACCGCCGCGAGGAAGGAAACGCCGAAATCCTTGAAAACCCCCGTCGGTCCGTGGTAGAGCTCGAGAAGGGAGAAATGCTCGTCGAGGGTCCTGAACACGGGCGAGAAGGGGAAGGAGCTTTTCGCTATCCTCGCCGCCGCGCCCGGATTGATCTCATCCTCGAAGAGGCTCGAGATCATGACCTCCGAAAGTTCCTGGAAGGAGGTCGATTCGTCCATGTAGAGGAGGAACTGCCGCACGTCGGCGTCGCTCGCGGGCTGGTAGAGGCCGCCGTCGGGCGCGAGGGTCGAGAAAATCGCATCGCTGAAGCTCACCGATTCGGTAGGATTCCTGGTGTCGACGAATTTCATGGTCCCCCCTTTAACCCAGTATACGCATTGACAGACAAAAAGTGAACAAGTAGAGTGACGCCATGTACCGCTACCAGATCGAGGGCGGCTTTCCGATCAAAGGCACCCTCGCCGCGAGCGGCAATAAGAATGCCGCCCTTCCCTGCATCGCAGCCACGCTCTTAACCGACGAAAAGGTTATCCTCCGCAACATCCCCGAAATCGAGGACGTCCAGGTGATGCTCGACATCGTCACCCAGCTCGGGGCGGAGGTCGTGAAACTCGGGCCGAACGACTACGCCATCAGGACCGCGAACATCGTGCGGTCCGACATTCCCTCCGCGGAGGCGAAAAAGATACGGGCCTCAGTCCTCTTCGCCGGCCCCCTTCTCGCGAGAACGGGAAAGGCCCTGATGCCGCCCCCGGGAGGCGACATCATCGGGAGGCGCCGGATCGACACCCACATCCTGGCGCTGACCGAACTCGGCGTCCGCGTCGACCTCGACGGCCAGTTCCGGTTCTCGACGAACAAGCTCGTCGGCGCCGAGATCTTCCTCGACGAAACCTCGGTCACCGCCACCGAAAACGCCCTGATGGCCGCCGTCCTCGCCGAGGGGAGAACCGTCGTCGAGAACGCGGCCTCGGAACCCCACATCCAGGACCTCTGCACCATGCTCAATTCGATGGGCGCGAAGATATCCGGCATCGGCTCGAACATCCTCGTCATCGACGGGGTGAAAAAGCTCTCGGGGACGGACTTCGCGATCGGGCCCGACTTCATGGAGATCGGGTCCTTCATCGGCCTCGCCGCGGTGACGCGGGGAGAGCTCACCATCACCGGGGTCAAGCCGAAGGACCTGAGGATGTCCCGCCTCTCCTTCGCCAAGCTCGGCATACGCTGGGAGATCGAGGGGTCGAACCTGCACATGGAACCGGGCCAGGCCCTCAAGGTGAACTGCGACCTCGGCGGCATCATACCCAAGATCGACGACGCGCCCTGGCCGGGATTCCCTCCCGACCTCACCTCGATCGTCACCGTCGTCGCAACCCAGGTCGAGGGAACGATCATCGTCTACGAAAAGATGTTCGAATCCCGCATGTTCTTCGTCGACAAGCTCATCGCCATGGGGGCGAAGATCATCCTCTGCGATCCCCACCGGGCCGTCGTTTCGGGACCGGCGAGGCTTCACGGCTCGGACCTCGTTTCACCCGACGTCAGGGCCGGCATGGCCATGGTCATCGCGGCGCTCTGCGCCGAGGGCGGCTCGACCATCCACAACGTCTACCAGATCGAGCGGGGATACGAGCACCTGTCGGAGAGGCTCCAGTCCCTCGGGGCTCACGTCGTCCGGGAAGAAGAGTAGCCCGCCTCGACCAGCCGGTAGGCCCTCTCGATCCTGACGAAGGCCTCCTCGGCCTGCTTCCTCTGCTCCTCGGAAAGCCCCGCGTTCGCGTCCGGATGGAACTGGGCGGCGAGTTTCCTGAACACGGCCTTCGCCTCCCCCTCGTCCGCATCGGGATCGATGCCGAGCAGCCGATAGGCCTCGGCGAGGCCGTCGTCCCTGATCGACCGTTCGCGCCTGATGTCGCCCGGCTTGAGCTCGAGAGCCGAGCCGACGGAATCGAGGGCCTCGGCGTCCTTCTCGGAGAATCCAAGAGAATCCGCCGAAGCGGCCTCGGCGAGCATCGCCTGGATGGCCAGGCGTTCTTCGTACGGAAGACCGACGAGGCTCCCCGCGAGAGGAAGGGCGGCGATCGAGCCGGGAAAGTCGTACACGGCCTCGACGAGCTCACGGGCATAGCGCAGAGGAGCTTCATCCATGCCAGCCCTCCCCGACGGAATTTCTCCCCCGCCCTTTCCCCGGTTCGCGATGAATGACGTGACGATTTCCGCCTGACGATCCGAAAGCCCGCCATCGAAGGCGGCGAGCCACACGGCCATTCCGGCGATCGCCGCATCGCCGGGATTCAGCTCATGGGGAAATCGGTTCGAGGGATCCGCGAGAAAGCCCGCGAGCCGCCTCGTGTACCGCCGGCGTTCGAGAAGCTGATCGACGAGGAGACCGACGAGGAAGCCTGAAAGGGCCCCGTACCAGCCGGCGAAGGCGCCGATGGCGGTACCGACGAGCTTCCCGATGAAAACCGGGCGGGCCCGGCCGGACCGCGGCCGCAATCTGTCCCGAAGCTTGTTGAAATAATTCCCCAGCCCGGCGGTCATCACCGGAACTCAGGCGTCCGTTCGTTGGCCGGCGAGAACGATGACCGTCAGGGCGACGAGAGCGCCCTGAACCGCGATGAAAACGGCCTGGGACTGGGCGAAATTCTCCGTCACGGAGAGGGTGTCGATCAGGGATCGGTTCAGGGCCGTCCAGGCCTCGACAGCCCTCCAGGAAACGAGGGCGAAGCACCCGGCGCCGACGAGAAGCTGGAAAAAGGGAGGACGTTCCTCGGAACGGGACCTGAAGCGCAGGGCGGCGATGACGGCGCAGATGGAAAGGAAAAGCAGCTCGACGGGGAGAAAGAACCGGTAGAGTATTTCCCGTTTCACCTCGCCGCCGTCAAGGCCTGCCCTCGCCATGACCGGTTCCATGGTGAAAAGCTCGCTGATGTTCGATTGAGCCAGGGGCCGGCGGCTTTTCGCGATCAGCTCGAACTCCCCGGAGGTGAAACCAATCTTCAGCATGGACGGCACGGGAGAGGAGGGATTTCCCACGTAGTACTTGGGCTTGAAGAATACCGTGGGATCCTTCCGGTCGATGGCGAAAAGCAGCAGCTCGTCCTTGATGCGTTTCCCGTACCGGGCCGAGAAATGTTCCTTCACCCCCGACGAATCGAACCTCATGACCTCGATGTCGCGGTAGTATTCCTCGCCGCCGATGGCCGCTTCCTTCCCGACATAGACCATCTCCGTCCTTCCGTCGGCGACGGCGTTCCGGAAGAGGATGTTCTCGTTGCCCAGGATCGCGTCGAACGAGGACATCTCATCGGTGAAGAAGGAAACCTTCTTTACCGCCTCGAGGCTCAGGGCGTAGTACTTCACCACGTCGGGATCGTTCGGGTAGGCCGGTTTTAGTTTCGCGAAGACATAGAAGGCGGCGAGGGGGTCGTTCGAGGCATAGGCCGCGTAGCCTTCCATCTTCCTGGCGAAGAGGTCCCGTTCGGGCGAGTCCTTCGAGGGAGCGAGATCCGAAATCCGCTGCCAGGCCTGGGCCGCCAGCCTCTGCGCGTCGATCCTCGCCGGATCGAGGGCGAATGACCGGGTCGCATAGAGATGAGCGGCGTAAAAATCGTTGTGATCGTAGAACGACTGGGCCTGATTGAACAGATCGAGGGCCGGGTTGGCCGACCGGCCATCGGCCGCGACGAAGGACGAGTCGCCATTCGCGCTTTCTTCGGCTTTCGCGGCAGGTCTCGCCGTCAAGCCGACGGCCCCGGTCCCGGCCGTTCCGGCTTCCGATAGGACGGGAAGCCCCGAAGGAGAAGCCGCGAGCGCCTTCTTTCGGAGTATCCTCACCTGAAGATCCCGAGCCGCGGGATTGGCCGGATCGATGCCGAGGCAGACCAGGATCTTCGTCACGGCGGTTTCATAGTCCGCTTTTCTGAACGCGGCATCCGCATCGTCATAGGAATTCCTGAAGGCCGTCGTGATCGAGGCCATCCGACTCTCGTCGGCGTAGGTCGCCGGAAGGGAGTATTCCACGAGGAAGGTGAACAGGGCCGCCACCGCGATGATGACGAGGAGCTGGCCCTGGACGGCGGCAATCAACGAGGTCGAGGCCCCCCGGGGCTGGACGCTGATCGCGAGGGCGACGGCGGTAAGGTGGACGGGCAGGATGTACCGGATGAAAAGCTCAAAGGTCTTCGCGGCTATCCACTTCCAATAGAATATCGGCAAGGTCTCCCGCTGCGCATAGCCGAGCACGGCGGCGGCGAAACAGACCGAGGCGAGCAGCAGATAGGCCCCGATCAGGGTATTGGCGAGTTTCCTTCCCGAGGTCATGGCTCGCTCCTCCGTCTGGCGCCGAGAAAGGAAAGAAGCACATCGCAGAGGATGAGCAGAAAACCGATACCGGCGAACACGGCGGGGAATGCGAAGGGAACCGCGAGGAAGGGGGCAACTGAAATGGCGATCCGCCGAAATGCCTGGTCATTCAGCGCGGAAAAGACCGCAAGCGAAAGCCTGAAGGCGATGAATGCGAGGGCGGCGTTGAAAAGCGCCCAGGCGGTCAGTCGTGCGAAAAACCAGAGAGAGAGGAAAAGGATGACGATTGCGCCGCAGAAAAGAAGATAGCGGCCGATCGGTCCGGAGGCTGCCAAATAGAGCGAAGCGTTCAGGGCGCCCGCATCGGAAAGGAAGCGGGCGAAGACGGCATCGCCAGAAGCGTCGGAAGCCTTTGCCGGTCCGCCCACGGGGATATCGACGGGAGCCCCGTCCGAGCCTTTTCCCAGCCTCAGCTCCCCCTTCGATCGGTCGAAGCTTCCTCCGCGGTACAGGGTCAGCCGCGGCGAATCGGTTCGATTCAGGTCGGCAACCAGGGTCTGGCCGACCGAGTCGTGGGAAACACCCATCGGATAGAAGGCTATCCCCTCGGCGTAGGCTATACGCGCCGCCGTAATGCCCGTACTTCCCGAGGATGAGGCGTGGGTATCAGGAATCCTGGCAAAAAACCAGGATCCGCCGGCGAGGAAAAGAAACCCCAGGATAGCCACGACGAGGTAGGAAAGGAACCGGTTCGGGCGGAGTCCGAACCAGCAGAGCATCACGACGAGCATGGATACCAAAACCGAAAGGGGGAGGCTCGATTTCAAGGCCCTCAGGACAAAGGACAGGTGAAATGGCGCCATCGAGGCGAAATTCATCAATATGAAACCGGTTATTCCAAGAACGATGCATGACAAAAGGGAAATGAAAAAAAACGGCACCAGCTTCAACACCTTTTTCATGCTTTTATCGTACCATGCGAGTTTTACGTTTGCAAGCGGAAACGATGGCGGGGAGATCATTCAACAAGTTATCCACAAGCTGTCAATTACCCGAAACTTGATATTTCTTTTCCACATAGGCAGTTTGACAGATACCTCATAAAATACTTATTTGATATTTATATGGAAAATCTTTGCATCTCTATACATTAAAACAAGATATCAATCTATCCACAAGCACACGGCTTATTTATCCACATACATTCGTTAACATTCGATTCCGATCTTTGCTTGCTGTGGAAAACCGTGAATTTTATCCACAGGTTGTTAACAACATATGAATTGGCGTAAACCGTATCCGATCGGCCGGGCCGTATAGATCACTTCATCATAGCGAGTTGTGTTCGCAAGGAGGCCTATTTTCGCCCTCAGTTCATGGATATGCATGTCGACAGACCGGGAATTTGACGCCCGTGAGACGTCGGGATGGTAGGAACGGTAGAGGGAAGACCGGGATACCGGTTCGGGGACCTGTTTGGCCAGAACAACCAAAATCGCACGTTCTTCCCTGGTCAACAGGGTCCTGCGGCCATTTCCGGAAAGGCTCAAACCCTCGAGCCTGAACTCCCCTTCATGAACGGCAGGCAGCCTTCCACACAGCCGCTCCAGACGGAACGCGAACTCGCGGACCGTCCAGGGGGTCTTCAGGTAATCGGCGCAGCCGAGAGAAAATGCCGTCGGAAGCTCCTCCACCGGGCCGAAAGCGACCACGTGCGCATAAGGCAGCATGGCCGGCCCCTCCGACAGGGAAATGAGCTTTTCGGCGGGAATCAGGTAGAAATCCGGAGCCGCTTCGGGACGCGGCTCTTCGGAAAAAACGTAGGATATCGGAAGCGTGGGATCGGGAAACCGCCCGAGCAGGGCCCGGGTCATCGCATCGATCGAAACGGCATTGACTACCATGACGAGCGGGCAGGCCGGCTTCAGGCGGCGGTACTATCGGCCGGTCTTTCCGGCATCCTCTTCGATCATCTTGGCTTTCAGCTCATCGAGAAGGAGGTCGGCGCTGGAAGAGGACTTTTCCAATTCCTTGAACTGCTTGTTGAGGTCTGCCCCGCTCGTCGCATCCTCGAGTTCCTTGCTCGCCTCGGCCTCGGCTTCGATCTGGTCGACCTTGCTCGCCATGCGGTCGAAGGCCTCGAAGGCGCTCGTGTTGGAAACGCTCGACATCGTGCTCTGGATCTTCTGCTGGGCTTCGGCGCGCTTCGCCCTCGCGATAAGCAGGTTTTTCTTCCGTGCTGCCTCGTCGATCTTGCTCTGGAGCTCACGGAGGGATTCCTTGAGCTTGACGACGGATTCCTTCTGGGCTTCCCACTGTTTCTTGTACTCGAGGTAGAAATTCTCGGCTTCCTGCTTGCGCAGCAGGGCTTCCCTCGCCAGGTCGTCCTTCTGGGCGCGAACGGCAAGCATGGCCTTCCGTTCCCAATCCTTCGAGGCGTCCTGCTGGGCGATCATCTCCCGCTCGAGCTTCTTCTCGTCGGCGATGGCCATGGCGACCGCCTTTTTCGCCTCGATCATCTGCTCGTTCATGTCGATCAGGAGCTGATTGAGCATCTTCTCCGGATTCTCGGATTTATTGATCAGGTCGTTGATGTTTGACGAAACGACCGTTTTTAATCGCTGGAAAATTCCCATGCCGGCCTCCCTTACTTGTCTCTATATTTTGAAAGGACTGGATAATGTCTATTGAGGGCGAGAGCGACCGCATCGAGCGATGCCTCCAGCTCCTCTTTCTTCAACGAATCGTATTCCAGGGTGTCGATCAGGATCACGTCGCTCCCGTCGATCCCGTAGGCCCCGTGAACCAGATCGACGACATTGTACCGCAGGAGCTGCTCGTAGAATTCCTCGCGGCGCGACGTCGGCAAATCCATGATCTTCACGCGCACGATGACCAGAGGCGCCACGAACATCACGAGAGTCTCTTCCAGCCCCCTCGAGTCGTCGTTGATCAGCCATCCGTTCGGAGCGATCTCTCTGTACTTCAGGTTTAGGTCGACGAGGTACGTTTCTATCTTGCTCAACTCGGGCATCGCGTCCTCCTTGATACGACGAGTGGCTGATTGCACGGAATGGTGAGGGTTATCCCAGGAAGACCTGACCGTTCGCGTCGATCGCGAGAATCGTCTTGCATTCCGAACACCGGAAACGTCCCGCTTTCGTCGCTTTCAGTTTTTTCGAGCAGATGGGACAGGCGAAAATTTTCGGGAAGATATCCGTCTTGCCCGTCTGATCCCCACGCAGGAAAAAGTCGACCGCCTCGTCCAGATTGTCCTTGATGTTGAAGAATTGGGAAAATCCAAGAAGCTGGAAAACCTCATATACCTTCGGCTGTATTTCAAGAAGGACGATGTCCCCCCCCCGGGGCTTCACATTTTTCAGGAACGCCGTGAACGAACCGATGCCGGTTGAGGAGACGTAGTTGAGGCCGCCGCAGTGAAAGATCAGCCTGATGAATCCCGCCTCGATGGCCTTGGAAACGCGCTTCTGAAAAAAGTTTGAGTTGTAGGTATCGATATAGCCGGTGAGGAAAAGGATCAGACAGCCATTCGCGTTGTCGGCTTTCTGAAGCCGAATCTTCAGGCTATCGTCTTTTTCGTCATCGAAACCCGGTACGATCTCGTTATTGGTCATGGCGCTCCTTTAGACTCCATCCGACAAGAACAATACTTTAATTTAAGTATATTATTAGGCTTCAATGCATTTGTCAAATGTCCTTACGCCGTATCATCCACCAATATAACCCATTTTCGGAAGTCTAGGGGGGCCGGATCAGTATTTTTTTCCGCAATCGACGGAAAGGCTGGCTCCGTTCACGACGGCCCTCTCCTGCGTGACAAATTCGACGCCGATTCCGGCAATTTCCCCGGTATTGATGAGCCTTCCGCCGGGCATGCGTGCCTCAAGCTCCCGTTTCTCATCCGGGGAAAGATACTCGGTATCGGTGAACCCGGGGCAGATGAGCAGGGCCGCCACGTTTTTCGGTCCAAAGGAGGCGGCCACCGACTTGACGAGGGTTGAGAGTCCCGCCTTCGCGGCGGCATAGGCGCAATTCGTCTCCACCGCCCGCGGAAGATCGGTTCCCGTGCCGCCGAAAAGCACGATGCGGCCGTAGCCCCTGGAGACCATGCCGGGCAGTGCGGATGAAACGCAGCTTCCCGGAAGCGCGAGGTCCAGGAGGGCCATTCGTCCCCAGTCATCGGCCTCAGTCTCGGCAAGGGGCTTCTGCAGGAAGGGCCCGTACGCGACGACGAGGATATCCGCATTCGCGGCGAGTTCCGCCGCCGAAGAAACGTCGGCGGGAGTGTCGATCGCGAGAAGCTCGCCATCGGCCGAGCCACCGATACCGCGGATCCTCTCCAGAAGGGATTCGAGCCTTGGGAGGGACCTTCCCCCGGTCACGAAAACATGGGCCCCGGCCTCGGCCAGGGCGAGGCTCATCGCGGAGCCTATGCCCCCGGTGCCGCCGATCACGACGGCCTTCCTGCCAGCCAGTTTCCTGCCATCAGCCGATCCGGTTGAAACCATCGGAACCCCCGCTTGACAGTCTATGCACAAAACGACTTTGCTTCAATCTCGGACGGCATGCTGAACCCCTGCGGTTTCAGCATCCGGCCAAATCCGACCAGGACCGGAAATCATGGAATACAACTTCGAGCGCTTCAAATTCGTCCTCGCCCGTCCATCCGAAAGCGGAAACATCGGATTCGCCTGCAGGGCGATGAAAACGATGGGATTCACCCGGCTCTGCATAGCCGGCGCGGAAAACATCGACCCGGAACAGGTCCGGATATTCTCGGTCCATGCCTTCGACGTATTCGAGAAGGCGGAAATCGTTCCGACCCTGAGGGAGGCCCTCGCCGACGTCGCGATCGCGGCGGGGATCACCAGGCGACGAGGCGAAAAGCGCAAGCGGTTTTCCTTCCTTCCCGAGGACTTCGCCGAGAAGGCCTGGTCGCTTCCCGACGGGGACATCGCGGTCGTTTTCGGCTGCGAAAGGACGGGCCTCTCCGACGAGGAGATTTCCCTCTGTCCCCTGGCCGTCCACATACCCTCTTCCGAGCTCTTCCCCTCGCTCAACCTCTCACACGCCGTCCAGGTGATCGCCTACGAGCTCTTCCGGCACGCGACGGGTGGACAATCGGCGAGCTATCAGCCGGTGTCCCTCGCCCAGGTGGAGGGTCTGTCGGAGGGCATCCTCGGGAACCTCAAGGCGATCGGATTCCACAAGCAGGGAAATCCCGAAGACACGAGAAAGACCTTGCGCGATATTTTCGCCCGGGCGGCCTTGAGCAAGGGAGAGCTGGATTATCTGGAGTACCTTTTCAACAAGATCGAGCACCTGAAAGGAAATCCCCAATGAGCGACGGTATCCCTACACGGGCTTCAACGGTATAATCCTCGCTAATCATGGTAGATTTGAAAACGGGAGGTTTACCAGTATGAGAAGATTTCTCATTCCCCTGATTCTGTCATCGACCCTTCTCCTCGTACCGGCCGTTATGGCGGCTCCCAAAAAGGCGGCCAAGCCCGAACCGGAGGCCCTGTTCTCCCAGGCCGTCGATTTCTCCATCGGTCTTCCCGAGCTTCAGATGGCGGCCGAGAACGGGAGCGAAAACGCCCTTCCCCGCGACAAGCTCCTGATGGTCGACGGAATGATCCGTTCCATCACCGTGCGGTCCGACGATGCCTCATCGTTCATCGCCGAGGCGGAACTCGCAAACGGCGCGTGGAAAGGTCTCGAACGGGTCGAGTTCTACCGATGCTATGTCGTCTTCCAGGGGCAGGAATTCGCCGCCTTCTTTTCCAAGAGCGCGCTCCCGGAAAATCACATTTCCCTCTCATCACGGGTACTGGTCATCGGCAGGTACGAAGGCCTCGCGGAAGACTACTCCGGAACCGGAAACGTCGCCGTCATCAAGGCCTACAAGATCAGGCGGCTGGACTAGAACCGGACCGTCAGGATGTGTTCGGAACGGATCCTTCCGGAACCGCTCAACAGGGCCGCGCGCTCGATGACGGCCTTCAGTTCCCTGACGTTTCCGGGCCAATCGTGGGCCAGAAGACGTTCGATCGCCAGGTCATCGATATCGTGGCTGGTCTTTCCGCACCCGTTGAGAAAATACTCGGCAAGGACGAGCACATCACCCTCGCGTTCCCTGAGCGGCGGAAGGGTGATCGGGAGGATATTCACCCGGTAGAACAGGTCCTGGCGAAATTTATGGGCCTTCACCATCCCGGGCAGGTCCTGGTTGGTCGCGAAGATGATGCGAACATCCACGGGAATGTCGCGTTGCCCGCCCAGCCTCCGAACCGACTTGTCCTCGAGAACCCTGAGCAGCCTGATCTGGGCGCCCTCATCGAGGTCGCCGATCTCGTCGAGAAAGAGGGTTCCGCCGGCAGCCTCCTCGAAGCACCCGGGACGCGATACCGCGTCCGTGAAGGCGCCCCGCTCGCTCCCGAAAAGCTCGGATTCAAGCATGTTGAGGGGAATGGCGGCTATGTTCAACCGTATAAGCTTGCCTGACCTCCGCGGGGACAGCCGATGGATCGCCTTCGCGACGACCTCCTTGCCGGTCCCGCTTTCCCCGCAGATGAGGACCGTGTGGTTCACCCGGGCGTAGATGCCGACCTGCCGCTTTATCGCGACGATGGAATCGCTCATGCCGACGAAGTCGCCGAACTCGCTCTCCTCGGCGGCGCGCCTGGCGGCATAACCGGTGGCGGCGGCACGGAGGGTATTCTTGAGGCAGTCGATCGAATAGGGTTTGGCGAGAAAGTCGTCGGCGCCGCGCTTGGACGCCTCGAATATGGTCGATACGTCGGAATAGGCCGTGAGCATGATGATCGGGCTCTGGGACTTGAAGCTCCGCCTCTCGTCGAGGACGGTCAGGCCGGACTGGTCGGGAAGGGCTATATCGAGCAGAACCGCATCGTACGTCTCCTCCCTGAGGAGGCGTATCGCCTTCGACGCGCCGGTGCAGGAGGTCAGGACCCACTCTTCCCTCAGGATCCCGACCAGGGACTCATGGAGGGAAAGATCGTCGTCGACTACCAGTATTTTCCTCATACTCCACCGCCGGCCCCAAGCCGCACGGTAAAGTATAGTTACATCTTGCGGATCCTGTAAATGACGAGAAGGATTTTGAAGTACACGAAGATGAAAATACGGAAAATCTTCCAGGGTTTCCGAACGGAATAGGGGACGCTTTCAAGCCCCTTCCGGAAGGTTTCCTTCGAAGCCCGTTTCTTTTTCTCGGCGAAAACGTCGAAACAATCGCTGACCCAGAGGTAGAGACCCGACTGGAAATGCTTCATGTTCCGCTGAATCCACTTTTCCTTGCCAGGCACGCCGGCACCGACCATCAGCAGGGTGGGCGTCGATTTCTGGACGGCCTGGATAATCGCGGGCTCCACCGTCCGGGGATAGTATCCCTGGTAACGGCCGACGACCTTCAGGCCGGGGAAGGTCTGCTTGATGTTCTTTTCCGCGAGCTGGAGGACCTTTTTCTGGGCGCCGAAGAGGTAGAGCGACTTTCCCCATCGCTCGAGAACCCTCATGGTGGCGATGATGAAATCGAAGGGCATCCAGCGGACGGGGATGTCGTACTTGAGGAATCGGGCACCCTTGAGGACGCTCATGGAAATCGGCAGCACAAGGCTGGCGTTCTGCACCAGGGCGCGGTATTCGGCGTTCCGTCTGGCGCGCATCAGATCCCAGATGGAAAGGAGTACGATCTGGTGATTTTTCTGGTCGGCCATGAGCCCCTTGAGGTAGGGCTCGATGTCTTCCGGCGGCAGGATGTCGACCGGCACTTTCAGGATGGTAATGCGCCGGGGTTTCACTTTTCTATCGAAGTTGTCGTCCACGAATGCTTCTCCAACAAGATGATCCGAATCGCCGCGATTGCATAGAGTGCCGCGGTTTCAGCGCGAAGCACGTTAGCGCCGAGAAAAACGGGTAGGAAACCGGAATCGGTCAAGGATTCGACCTCACGTTCCGAAAAACCGCCTTCGGGGCCGACGGCAACGGCGACGCGAACAGGATTTTCATAAAGATACCGATGCAGCGAAGAACGCGCAAGGGGCTCCTGGTGGAAAAGGAAGGCTCGGGACGCCGGGAAATCCCCCGAGGGATAGCCCGTGAGGCTTCGCCAATGGGCGGCAGCCTCCTCTATGTCGATCGGTTCGGCGACCTCCGTCGCGACGGAAGAACCGCTCTGCTGCATCGCCTCGCGGACCACCCGTTCCCAGCGCCCGCGTTTCGCCCCGCCCTCGTCCCGGTCGATTCGCGAAACGCTGAATTCGCACCGGAGGGGGACGATCATGGAAACCCCCGCCTCGGTCGCCTGGCGTACGATGAGGTCCATCTTCTGACCCTTGGGCAATCCCTGGTAGAGCACGAGGGGGCATGGGTCGGCACGGGGCGAGCCCGCGGCTTCCTCACGTCCTCCCCGGATATCGGGAAGGACGGCTTCCGGTTTTTCCCCTACGGAAACCGAGCCATGATCCACGGCGTCGAGCCTGCAGGTGCAGCTGTCGCGGCCAATGGACTCAAGCTCGAGGGTCCACATCCTGCCGTGCGAATCCCGGGCTGGAAGCCGGGCGCCTTCCTTCAGGCGCAGGACGCGGCAGAGGTACCGGAAATCCCCGTCCGAAAGCACGATTCGGGGCTCCCCGCCGAAGGTGGCGGGGAGAAGGAATTGTCGCATGGGCCTACTGGCCGGCTGCCGTTGGGGAGTCTCCGGCGGTCGCGGCGGTCGCACCTTGGTCCGCTGGCTTTGCGGCTGCGACGGAGGCGGCCTTGTCGTCCGCGGCCTGTTTCAGGGTCTTCACCGATTTCAGCAGGGCGGGATAATCCTCCTTGGTGAGGATGTTCACCGCCGCCTTCAGCACCGTGTCGTACTCGAGGTCGTAGACGGGGGCGATCTCGGTCCTCCTCGCCTCGTCCCGGACGAGACGCTCGAGGAGACGGTCGCGGAGAACAATGCCGTCGGCCTTGAGCTTCGCGATGAAGGCGTCGACCTCGGCGGCGGACGGTTTCGGATTTTTCTTGACGAAGTCCGCGATCGAGTTCTGGTCGATCAGCTTCTTGAGCGAGGCGGTCTCGGCGTCGGTCAGGTCGGAATCCTTGACCTCGCGGTCGGGCTCGATTCCCTTCTTGTCGATGTTCACCCCGCTCGGGGTGTAGTACCGCGAGGTGGTCAGCTTGAAACCGGAGTTCGGTCCGAGCGGGAAGACCTGCTGGACTACCCCCTTTCCGTAGGACTTTTCGCCGATGACATAGGCCCTGTCGTGGTCCTTCAGGGCGCCGGCCAGGATCTCGGAGGCGCTCGCCGAACCGCGGTCGATCATGACGACGATCGGAAGGTCCTGGGGCACCCTCGGCTTGCCGCTCGCGTCCATCTCCTGGTTCTCGGAAAGGACGCGGGACTTGGTGGAAACGACGACGCCGTCCTGAAGGAAGTTTCCCGCGATGTCGACGACGGCCCCGAGCACTCCGCCCGGATCGGACCTGAGGTCGATGATCATCGAGGTGTAGCCGTTCTTCTTGAAGAAATCGAGGGCCTCGCGGACCCTGTCGGGGGTGAGGCTCGAAAACTGGATGATCCGGAGGTAGCCGATCCCCCCGGGCAGCATGGCCCGCTTCACGGTCGGAACCTCGATGACGGCCCTGGTGAGGGTGACCGGAAATTCGAGGGACTCACCCCGCCGGATCGTGATGGTGACGCTGGTGCCGGGGTCGCCCCGAAGCTTGTCGGCGACCTTGTCAACCTCGAGATCGGCGGTCGATTCCTTTTCCACCGTCAATATGAGATCCCCCGGTTTGAGGCCGGCCCTCCATCCGGGCGTATCCTCGATCGGGGAGATGATCTCGACGTAATCGGGTTGGCCCTTCTTCTTCGGATCGGTGGAGACGGCCTTCGAGATGAACAGCCCCACGCCCCCGAACTTGCCGTTCGTCGTGTCGCTGATATCGCTCCACGCCGATTTGTCCAGGTAGACCGAATAGGGATCCTTCAGGCTTTCGAACATACCCTTCATGGCGCCCTCGTACAGGGTCTGGGGATCGACCTGATCGACGTAATTCTGCTGGACGAAGTTGAACACGTTCTGGAAAATCATAAAGTATCGTTGATTGTCGTTCTCGGACTGCTGGGCGAAGGCGCTCGGAACGACCATCAGGCAGGTGACGCCAACCGCAAGGAAGGCAGTCATCGCTATCCAGGCCATCCGACCACGAGGCTTCTTTGGGGAAGGGCCGTGGCCCTCCTGGGTATTGTTCGTATTCATACCGACATTCTAGATACGGGAGGCGGTTTGTCAACTACGCCGACGGGACGCCAACGGCCGGATATACTTGACCGTCAAGGACTTGAAACGTACACTCAAGACAAATGAAGCATCGTCCCTTCGCCTTCCTCGTCCTCGCGGCCTGGGAGTTGGCCAGGTTCTATATCGTCGCCGCCTTCGTGAGCGCGCCACAGTCGGCCGCGGGCTACGGCACCGCCGTATTCGCCCTCGCCCCGCAGATACTGTTCGCGGCGGCCTTCTTTTTCCTCTGGTTCGATTACGGGCGCTATTCCCCGTACCGACCCCTGCTGATCGCGGCGAAGCTCGTCTCGCTTCTCGCGGCCGTGGCCTTCGTTTTCACGGTCCTGGGAAGGGCCGGAGCGGACGGGAGCATCGTCTCGACCGTCTCGCGATTCAGGGCGACCGTCCTCGTCGGCGCGGGCGACGCCATAGCCGTCGCCGTCCTCGCGCTTTCCCGTCCGCGAGTCGAGATCCCCCGAGATCAGCCTCCCTCCGCTGAGGGAACGGTCCGGATGCCCGATTCCACCACGGAAAACGCCATCGAGGACGTATCGGACGAGCCGGGAAAGGAGCGGGAATAGTGCGCATCATCCCGATAGCGAGCGGAAAGGGCGGCGTCGGCAAATCGCTCGTCGCCGCGAACCTCTCCATTGCCCTGGCCAAGGCGGGAAAACGGGTCATCCTCGCCGACCTCGACCTCGGCGCCTCGAACCTCCACCTCATCCTGGGACAGCAGTCGCCCAAGACCGGGATCGGAACCTTCATGACGGATTCCTCACGCAAGTTCGAGGACATCGTGCTTCCGACCGAATTCCCCGGGCTCTCCTTCATCCCGGGCGATTCGGAAATCCCGGGCATGGCGAACCTCCACGCCAACCAGAAGAACCGCCTCGTGAAGAGGCTCCTCACCCTCGAGGCGGACTACCTCATCCTCGACCTCGGCGCGGGAACGGGGGCGAACATCCTCGATTTCTTCCTTATATCGGGACAGGGCATCGTGGTGACGACCCCGGCGGTAACGGCAGTCCTCAACGCCTACCTCTTCCTGAAAAACGCCCTCTTCCGCCTGATGTACACCTCCTTCAAGCCGTCCTCGATCGCGTACCGCTACCTCGAACAGCTCCGCAAGGAAGGGAACGCCCTCCAGAAGATCTACCTGCCGAAGCTGCTCGAGAAGATCGCCAAGGACGACCCCGAAAGCTACGCGGCCTTCATGGCCAAGCGGGCGAGGTTCCGGCCCCGGCTCATCCTGAACATGATCGAGGATCCGAAGGATGCCGAAAAGGCGATCAAGATCCGCCGATCGGCGAGCGAATACCTCGGACTCGAGCTCGAGCACCTGGGAATCATCTATCGCGACACCATCCAGGACGTCGCCCTTTCGGCCCGGATGCCCGTCATCGTCTACAAGCCCCAGTCCATCCTCTCCCAGGCGGTCTGCCGAATCGCGGACAAGGTCATCCAGTCGCAGAACGACGAGGAGGGACCGCTCGACCGGGACAGCCTCGAGGAATCCTACCAGGAGGCGACGGTCGAGGCCCAGATCGATTTCGAGAACAAGCTCGATTACGTCGAAGACCTCCTGCATTCGGGAGCCCTGAGCATGGGCGACCTGATCGAAACCGTGAAGTCGCAGCAGTACGAGCTCAACCAGCTTAAAAAGGAAAACCAATTTCTCAAGTTCAAGCTGACGAAGGCGATTCAGGCGGGGTTCAAGCCGTGACGAGCTTGCACAACGAGACCCATTCCTATAAATTCGTGCGGTAGGAGAGAAGATGCCCGCAAGCGGATCGATCGCGAAAGGTTCGGTACGACTCGATATCGATGAGGCGGGGCTCGAGGCTTCACTGACCTTCACGCCCGATCCCCTCGGCGCCGAATGGAATGTCGAGAAAATCCAGCGCATGCTGATGGATAACCGCATCAGCCAGGGTTATACCCAGCGCGGGCTCGACGATCTCGTACAGAAATACGCGCGATCGAAAACCCCGATAACCTCGGTCATCGTCAAGGGCGTTCCCCCCGAAGAGCCCGTTCCGGAACGGGTCACCTGGGCCGACCTGACCATTCCCGACACCTACGCCTCGTTCGCCGACGAGATCTTCTTTTCGGGCCCCAACCCGGAAATCTTCGAAATCCGCCTGGAAAAGATCAAGAAAGAAACGAAGATCAAGAAACCCGCCGCCCTTCCCTTCCTTCCGCCGAAAGAGGAAATCGTCGTCACCTATGAAACGAGCGAGGTGAAGGAAAAGGCCATGGTCAATCCGGAGACCCTCGAAAAGGGATTCGCGGTCGCAGGAACCAGAATCGGGGTCGTCAGCCCCTCCAAGCCGGGGAAGAACGGGAAAAGCATCTTCGGCATGCCCGTACCGTCGCCGACCCCTCCCTCGGGGGTCAACTTCCTCTGCGGTTCGGGGATCAAGCGCGACAAGAACGAGCTCTGGACCGAGACCACCGGCTTTACCCGCATCGGCGAAAACTGGGTGGACGTCATTCCCTTTGCCGTCCACCGCTGGTCCATACGCGCCTCCGAGGACAAGTCGACGGCCTACCTCGACTTCATTCCCGGCGATCTGAGGCTCCCGATTCCTCAGGCTGCGGAAATTCTCGCGGCGGCCGTGGAGGCGGGAGTGCCGGCCTCGAACATCTTCGAGGAAAGCCAGATCGCCGCCCTGCTCAAGAAATCGATCGACGAGGACGAGCCGCTGGCCTCGGTTCCGCTTTCCGCCTCGGGCGAAGCCCTCGTCCGAGTCGACATCACCCCGGAAGGCCTCAGCGCGACCCTCTATGCAAAGAAAGGTACGGGCTCCGGGAAGCGGCTTCAGCTCAAGGACATCAGCGCCGCGATAAACGAGAAGAAGCTCAAGAACCTCAAGCTCGACCAGGTGAAGAAGGACATCCTCGATTTCATCAACGGACCCAACCTCGAGCTCAAGGACTATCCCCTCGCCCAGGGAATGGCCGCGGGCCGGGGCAAGGACCGCATCGCCCAGCCGGCCGTCACCTTCCTGCCAGAGGACGTTTCCGAGGAGATACGGAAACGCTGCGAGGCAAGACCCGAGCTTCTCTTGAAGTACCCTTCGACCCTTCGTTTCCCGCTTGCCAAGGTCCAGAAATTCGCCTTCGTCCAGAAGGGCCAGAACATCCTGCAGATGCCGCCCGCCCAACCGGGAACGGCTGGAGTCGACGTATTCGGTACCGTGCTCGCCGGCCTTCCCGGGAACGACCCCGAGATCCAGCCTTTCGAGAACGTCAGGTTTTCGGGGAATTCGGTCGAAGCCCAGGTCGACGGCCTCCTGCACTACAGCCAGGAGGAGAACTCCTTTTTCCTCAGGATCGTCCCCCACAAGGACGCCGTCATTTCGGCCAGGGTCCGCTCCGACGGCATGGATGCCTACCTCACCCTCGAACGAGAGGTCGGCGCGGGAAAACCTCTCACCGCCGATCGGGTCCACGAGGCACTCAAGGCGAAGAACATCGTCAAGGGAATCGACGGCGAGGCCCTCGGGAAGGCGCTGCGCGAGGCCCTGGAGGGAAATCCGGTACGCGAACGTGAAATCGCCAGGGGGAAGCCCCCGCAGGACTCGCGAACCCCCAAGCCCGAATTCCTCGTGAAGCTCACCGGTATTCCCGATTCCGTCGCCGGTGCCTCGGCCTCGGTCAAACAGGGCCAGCCGGTCGCGAAGCTCTCCAAGGATTCCGGCGGCTCTCAGGACGGGTGGGACGTTACCGGCGCCGTCGTCAAGGTAAAGGAAGGGGAACTCGAAGCCCCTCCCTCCGAAACCGCCGAACCCATGGCGATCAAGCACGACGACGGCCTGAGAGAGGAAAAGGCTGCGGACGGATCCATCGTCCTCATAGCCGCCAGGTCGGGAGAGCTCCACTACTCGGGCAACGGACTGAGCGTCGTAAGCCGCCGTCTCGTCGAGGGGGACTTCACCAGGGCCGCAGGTCCTGTCAGGTTTCCCGGCGAGGTGGCGATATCGGGATCGGTGGGAAACGGCGCCCAGCTTTTCGCCGGCGGATCGATCATCGTCGCCGGAGCCATGGAGGCCGCCCTGCTCTCGGCCGAGGGCTCGGTCACCGTCGGCGGGGGAATCCGCGGCGGAGGAAAGGCCATCGTCAGGGCGAAGACGAGCATCCACACCCTCTTCGCCGAAGGCACCGTGCTCCTCTCGGTCGACACGATCGAGATGAAGAACCAGTGCTTCAACTGCAAGGTCAAGACGAACGGGCGGCTCTCGCTCTCGGGCGAACGCGGCACCCTCGTCGGCGGCAGCTGCAAGGCGAAGAAGGGCATCGACACGATGAACATCGGGACCGAATCGGGCGTCAAGACGGAACTCTCCTTCGGCCAGGATTACCTCGTCGGCGACCAGATCGATCTCGAGGAGCGCGAAACCTCGGACCTGAAAAACCGCATCGTGAAACTCGACATCGAGATCAAGCGTCTCGCGAACTCGGGAGGCAAGATCGACGCCCTCGGTCAGGAAAAGGTTTCGCTCATCAAGCTGCTCGAAAAACGGTCCCACCGCCTCCTCACGCTGAGGGAGAAATTCGAGGAACACTTCCCCTCCGAAATTCGGATACGCGGAACCGTGTATCCCGGAGTCGTTCTCGAAAGCCACGGCAGGTACTTCGAGGTGAAGCAGAAAAAGACGCGGGTTGTTTTCTTCTTCGATCAGGAACGCGGCCACATCCAGGAAAAGCCCTTAACGTGAGGAGTCCGAACAGCCCATGTCGTATCTGAATTATCCCGATTGGATCAGGCCGGAAATCATTCCGGGACTTCCCTTCCGCTGGTACGGATTCATGTACCTCGTCGCCTTCGCGATCACCTACCTTCTCGTTTCCCGCCAGCTCAGGGAACGCAAAGTCAATTACGACGCCGACGAGGTGACGAGCTATTTTTTCTGGACGATCATCGGCGTCCTCGTCTGCGCGCGGATCTTCGCGACCATCGTCTACGACACCTCGGGCCGCTACCTCAGGGCCCCCTGGCTCGTATTCTGGCCCTTCGATGAGACCGGCGCGTTCACGGGACTCCAGGGCATGTCCTACCACGGAGGCTTTCTGGGTGCGATCGTCGCGACGGTGGTTTTCTGCCGGGTCAAGAGGATCAGCTTCCTCGACTGGGGCGACACGGTCGCGGCCGCCGTCCCCCTCGGCTACACCTTCGGTCGACTGGGAAATTTCATCAACGGGGAACTCTACGGACGCGTCACCTCGAGCCCCCTGGGCATGATCTTTCCGGAGGCCGAGCGCTTTCCCGCTTCGGACCCCTGGGTCAAGAACATCGCAGGAAAGATCGGCATGTCGATCCCGGACCCCGCCGGCCTGCTCAATCTCCCCCGCCATCCATCCCAGCTCTACGAGGCATTTTTCGAAGGGCTCGTCCTCTGGGCCTTTCTCTGGTTCTTCATCAGGAAGCGAAAGTCCTACGACGGCTTCGTGATGGGATGGTACATGATCGGGTACGGCATCGTCAGGTTTTTCATCGAGTATTTTCGGGAACCGGACGCGGGCATCGGGTACCGCATCAGCCTCGCCCACGGCGACGCGCCGACCTACCTTTTCTCGAGCCCCTGGAATTTCTCGACCGGACAGATCCTGTGCTTCCTGATGATCATCGGCGGAATTCTTTTCCTCGCGATCGCGCGGGGCTGGTCGCGCCGACATCCAGGGAGGTCGTCCGCCTCGGGTACCGGAACGGCGATTTTCCGGGAGACGGGAACCAGGGAAAAGTCTGGCCGAAACTCGGCGCGGAGAACGCGGAAAAAAATCAGGTAGCCCGGGGTCGGCCCGGGCAAAAAAAAAGCGCGGCTCATCGCCGCGCTTCGTTCCGTTTCCGCTTGATAATTTGACGCTTCTTCACCATTATTAGAACCATGAATTCGCCCAGCCCGAGTCCGTTCACCGGAGCGCGATTCCTCATCGTTCCCACGAGGGAAGAGATCGCGAGCGACATCCTCATACCGGGACATCGTTTCATCCCCTTCTACGCCCCCGCGATCAAGCCGAGGAAACTGCGCGCCTTCATGAACGGCGTCGAGCTTCCGCGGACCGACCTCAATGCGGCCATGGGCGATCTGGGCATCTACTACAGCCTTTTCGGTTCGAACCGTCTCGTCGAATTCCTGATCAACGACGACAGGAAGAATGCGGCCCTCCTCACAGAGACGAGCGAAGAGAAGGAAGCCATCGTCTCCGTGTTCGACATGGCCAGGCCCTACAGGAAGCTCGGGTTCAAGCCAGGCGACGGGTTCATCGCCACGGTCAGGGATTGGGCGAAGGGCGAGTTCGTCCTGATCCATACGCCGGCCAGGGAACTCCTTGAACGTCAGGACGAGATACGCGAGTGGAACGAGCGCTTCGAGGCCGCCTTCCTCAGGGCGATCGACACGATCGGCCCGGACGCCGACATGGAGGAGCAGCTTGCCGCCGCCGTCCTCGACGCCGGCCCCTGGATAATCCAGCATCCGGTCGTCACGATCGCCCAATTCGTGAATCAGAACAATACGATCGGCATCGGGAAAGCCCACGAGGAACAGCGTTTCATCCACAAGGACCTTTCGTCCGTCGACCATGTCCGAAGCGCGGCCGCCGACGAGAAATCGGGCGTGGACAGCGATTTCGACGAACTCACGCGCCTCTTCATGCGCAACGAACTCATCATGACGAGCGCCCTGTACGAGGGCTACATCAAGGACGCCCTTTTCAACCACCTCGGCGACACCGAACATCTCGACATCGAGCTTTTCGGCGAAAAATGGCGGGAAAGGCTCGAAAAGAACAACGACACCTGCGAGTTCGAGGCGCTGACCAGAAAGCTGCGTGAAAAAATCACGGCCGCCTACGACCGTGAGGCCGATGCCTATTCCGGTCCTCTCCGATCCTACTGCATCACCCTTCTCGAAAAGGCGCTGAACGCCCTCTCCGACCTGGCGGAAGAGGATCGCTTCGACCGAACGGACGATGATCCCGATTCAGAAGATCCCTTCACCCTGATGAACATGCTCGTCGCCCAGATCCACGCGATCATCGCGCTTCTGAACGACCCGGCCGGCATCGGCAAGGACGACGCCGCCGACTTCAGGGAATCCCTCGGGAAGGTGGACGCGAGTCTCGAGCTCCTCGCGACCGAGGGGCCTTCGGACCTGCCGAGGGAATCCCCCCCCGTGAAAAAGCCCATCCAGTCGGACTCGGCCTACCTGCTCGACGTGACGATAGACGGGATCGAGCCGCAGATCCGTCGCAGGTTGCGCGTACCCTCGGTCGTCACGCTGAGGCAGCTCCATGAAAGCATCCAGGCCGTCATGGGATGGCGGGACTGCCACCTCCACGAATTCCTCGTGGACGGGAAGCGGTTCGGCCTTCCCTCGGACGAGGATCTCGGTACGGTCGCGGACGACAGCGAGTACCTCCTGGGAGAGGTTCTCGGAATCGACGTGTCGGCCTTTTCGTACCAGTACGATTTCGGCGACGACTGGGAATGCACGGTGAAGGTCGTCGCCGTGGAAACCGCTGCCGGACCTGTCGTTTCGGCAGTCCCGGAACTCGTCGAGGGAGAGGGGGCGTCCCCGCCGGAAGACTCAGGCGGCGTCGTCGGGTATCTCGGCCTCATCGCGGCGCTCGGCGGCGCAGACGCCGGCGCGAAAGCCTTCGCGGCCGATACGCTCGGCAGGGCCTTCGACCCGAGGCGCTTCGACCTCAAAAAGACACAAAACAGGCTGGTATCGGGGATAAAAAAAGGGAGTGGACATGGAAAGCGGTAGGATTGACCTTGAGGCTTTGGTGAGGAAGGGCGGCATTTTCTATGATATCGGCGGAGATACGCCGAAAGCGGTGCTGAAGAACGCGGTGGAAAAGATCCGGCTTCCGGCGGAGGTGCGCCGCGAGGCCGTCCTTTCGGCCATGATCGAGCGGGAAGACCTGATGCCGACCGCGGTCGGCCATGGAATCGCCATCCCGCATCCGAGAAATCCCCTCATTCCCCTTCCGGAGGATCAGCTGATTTCCGTATGTTTCCTGAAGGATCCCATCGATTACAAGGCCCTGGACAAGAGCCCGGTATTCGTGCTTTTCATCCTGCTCTCGGCCCAGGCCCGGCTTCACCTCCAGATCCTGTCGAGGGTTTCCTACCTCTGCCAGAGGGAAGATTTTCTATCCCTGCTGCAGGGAAAACCGAAACCGGAGGATCTTCTCGCCTACATCAAGACGGCGCAGGAGTCCTGGCTCAGTCAGTAGTCGGCAGGTCGAACGGGCCGGTAGCGACGAAGCTGCCAGTGCCCGGACTACTCTTTGCTCTCGTCGGTGATGGCCGACTCATCCTTGGGAACAATCAGCGTTCCGTATTGTAGGTAGTGCAGAAGGATGAAAAGCCCCAGGCAGACGGCCCAGGAGGCTGTCTGCAGGATGAAGCCCGCGGTCTTCTCAAGATAGAGCGTCGAGATCGCGGTCGCACCCAGAAGGATGCAGACCGCATAGACGATGGCGAGGATCGATCGGACACCGAGCCCGAGATTCAGCATCTTGTGGTGGAGATGAAGCCGATCGGGCACCAGGAACGATATGCCGTTCCGCCGCCTCCTGATCATCGCGGCGAAGGTGTCGAACACCGGTATGATCAGGACGGTTATCGCGCTCAGAAGCCCGACCTCCGAGTACCCGTCGCCGTTCCCGTCGAATACGGTCAGCAGGGCGAGCACGAAACCGAGAAAGGTGCTTCCCGAATCACCCATGAAGATCTTCGCGGGCGGAAAATTGAAACAGAGAAAACCGATGAGGGCACCGACGAGGGCGAACGCGATCGTCGCCGGGAAAAGCTCGCCCTGAAGGAGATACATCGTCCCGAAGGTCGCGGCGGCGATGATCGAAATCCCGCTCGAGAGCCCGTCCATGCCGTCGATCAGGTTGATGGCGTTCGTGATGCCCACGATCCATATCACGGTCAGAACCCGGCCGCCCCAACCCAGATCGATATCGTAGGGCGGGATCGGCAGATAGACGCGCTTGAAATAGAACCCGCAGGCGACGACCAGAATGGCTGCACCGATCTGAAGCATGAACTTGAAACGGGCGCGAAGGCTCTGGAAATCGTCCGCGAGGCCGATGAAGTGGATGACCAAAATGGCGATGACGGGTGCGATCAGGAGCCACCAGTTCTTGCCAAGACCGACAGCGCAGTTCGGAACGAAGACGATCGCAAGGGCCATCGTCACGGCGAACGACCAGAATATTCCGATGCCACCCAATCGGGGAATATTGCCCGTGTGAATCTTCCGGGAATTCACCTCGTCGAACCAATGTTGCTTGTCGGCGATAAGGATAATGATGGGCATCATGACGAGGCTGAGCGCAGCCGCGATAGGGATAGGTAACAATGCGTACATTATTGTTTATCCATCGTTCAGGTTACAGCGTATTAATATTTGCATAGTATATCGCACAGGCGGTATATCCACAAGCACCCCTGTCAAGCGTGGGTGACAGCTAGAATCCGACATTCAGCGTCAACCGGAACATGAACCCGATTCTCTGCGCCCAGCTCAGGGCGTTGTTCTTCTCCGCCGTGGTCTGCACGATCGGAGAGCCGTTCACGACATAGTAGCTTCCCCACGCGCCGTACCTGACCGGCAGGCCGTACTGCATGGAAACATGGGGCCAGGGACTGAAGGAGAGAACGGGAACCACCGATCCCGAATTGTCCATGAACGCGTGGGTCCACTGGATCGCCGCCTTGAACGGGGTCCCCGGGATATTGTTCGTACCGACGACGATCGACGCGCGGTGGTCGGTTCCCGAGGAATCCTCTCCGTTGAAGTAATACTCGCCGTAGATCTTGAGGCTCGGCTCTATCTTCTCCCAGTAGAAGCCGGCGACGGCCCCGGAGAATGAGGGCTCTTTCGTCTTGTAGAAATTGCCGATGCCTTCGGCGAAAAGGTCGACGCCCAGCATCGAGGTCTTGTAGGTCGCCGTCGCCTTTCCCGGCGTCGAATCGGCATCGTGGTAGAAGCCGGAAAAGAGCATCTCCGAGCGGCCGAGGGGAACGTCCCCCTGGAGGCCGTAGCCGAGGCTCTTGAAGTCCACGTTGTCCGAGGTGATGCCGTAACTCGTCTTGACGAGAACGACCGAGGTGATTCCGATGCCGTCGACGGGAACGTAGACTTTCGCCGCCACGCCGTCGTCGCTGTCCGACATCAGATCCCCGACATCGAACAGCCGCGTGATGCCCCAGCCGATCAGCTGCTTGCCGACCCGGACGTAGGTGGAATCCTTCACCGTGTAATCGAAGAAAAGTTCGCTGAAGCCGACCGCGAAGTCGCCTGGATATTTCGCGGTGGCCGTCCCGTGGATGCGGAAGGTCCTATCGGGCCTCGCGTCGAAGGTGATGCTCGGGGTGATGCTCATCCCGGGCTTCATCCCGAACTGGTAGGTGCCTGCGGTGGGGCCGTCGGAAACGCCGACGACGGCTCCCCCCATCGCCTGGAGGGATCCGGTCACCGTGATCGGTTGATGATCGTCGAACTTGCCGAGGAGGGATCCGCCTTCCTTGGTGACCGTATCCGCCTGGGGGGCGGTGAAAAGCTGGTCGACCGACGAGCTGTCATCGGCCGGAATCGTCGAGCCGTCTTCGGCGATCGAACCGGAAGTCCCGGCCGCGTCAGCTCCCGCCGAGGCGGAGCTTCCGTCGCTCGCCTGAACCGTCGAGTCCGCGGCGGCGAGTCGAGGCGAAGCCACCGCGATCAGAAAGAGTAGAGGGAAGAAGACTGCGAAAGTCCTGAACGACCGGAAAAGGGAAAAGGTCACTTGCTGACCTTTTCGAGATAGGCCTGCGTAAAGATCGAGTCGGGCAAGGTCGAGAGGGAGGGCTTCGTGATCGTGATCTGGGTCCTTTCGTTCTCGAGCTTGCCGTTGATCGTCTTGCCCCTGAGGTTGTCGACGATGAGCATCGTGACGGGAAGGAAGCGGTTGCCCACCTTCTGGTAGGTCGGAATGGCCGTCGTTCTCATCAGCTGGCCCGAGAGACTGTAATCCTCGGTCTTCCTGACCAGGTTGTCGTCGCTCACCCAGATCTTGGTCTTCGGGAAGGAAACACCGTCGTTGTTCGCCTTGAGGTCGATGACCCAGCAATTGAACCGGCCGAGAGCCTCGCGATGGCCGGAAACAATGTCGTAGTCCCCGGCGAAGTTGGAGCGGGTGAAGTCCGAATTCCTCGCGTTGGAATTCTGGAAGCGCTCCTTGGAGCTCGTGAAGGTGAACCGGCGGCTCAGGGGATCGTAGAGCCAGAGGCTCTGCCCGATCTTGAGATAGCCCTTGCCCTTGTCCGAGGTGGGTTCGAGGATCAGGATGAGGTACTTCTCGTCCTTGTCGCGCCTGAACATGACGGCGTCCGTCACGCTCCTGCTCTCACCCGGCTTGTCCAGCACGATGGCATACTCGGCCGAGAAATCCGTATCCATGAAAGACACGAGGCCGTCGACGGTCTTCAGCATCGCTTTGAAATCCGGAGCGTCCTCGGCTCCGACGTAGGGCGCCGATCCGATCACGACGAGGGCGAGCAGAAGGGCGTAAAAAAATATCCGTTTCATGGTTACTCCGTACGCAATGTTTGAGCCGGTTCGATGGCGGCTGCCCGCTTGGCGGGCGACCAGGCGGCGAAGAGGGAAGCGACGATCATCAGGACTAGCTCTCCGACGACCTCGAGGGAATCGAGCCTCCAGGAAAGGCGACCCTTCCGGAGAAAGACATCGAAGCCCGGTATCCAGGAAAAATTCACTTTCGAGAATGCCCAGAGAAGCATCATTCCAACGAGCAATCCGACGAGGGAACCGGCGATCGCGAGCCCGCCCGCCTCCGAGAGGAAAAGCCGGGAGACGGAAATCCGCTGCATTCCGAGCGCCCGCATGGTGCCGATCTCCCTCGATCTCTCGTAGACGAGGACCTGGAAGGTGTTTCCGATGCCGAGCACGAGAATGGCGAGCAGGATGAAGACGAGGACGAAGGAGAGGGCTGAGATCGCCTCGACCATCTGGTTGATCTGGGAAAGGTGGGCGTCGAGGGGAAGGAAGACGTACTTGATCCCGTCCCACTGACCCGAGTCCTGGACGTCCCTCATCTCCTTGATCGTCTTCACCATGGGGAAAAAGGGAAGGCTGTCCTTGAGCGAGGAGTACAGAGCGGAACGCTCCCGCTCGGTCGGCCGGGTTTCGCCGAAATAGATCCCCGCCTCGGTTCCCTCGTCGGGACCATAGCCGATGAAGGCATTCAGGACCTTCCGGTCGATGTAGGTCGTGTAATAGCCGAAGAGGCTCGAATCGCGGAAAATGCCCTTGACGACGACGGTCGTCGTGTTCTTCTGGCCGTTGATGGTGTCGGCGAGGATCATCAGGTCGTCGCCGACCCTGGCCCCGAGCATCTTCGCGATGGGCTCCGAGATCAGGACCCCGTTCGTGCCGGCGAGCCCCTCGGCGCCGCCCTCGACGTAGTTCAGCTTCCTGAAAATCGGTTCCTCGACCGCCCAGTCGACGCCCGTCAGCTGGCGCTGCCTGACCGAGTCCCCGCCGAAAAAGAGGACGTTCCCCGAGGAACGGTTCACCGTTCTGAGCGAGGCGGTGGCCCTTCCGCCAGGAAAGGCCTTTTCGACGGCCGCCCCGATCTCGGGAAGACGGATCATGGTGTTCTTGCCCGTCTTTTCGCTCCCTATGACGGTGAAGTCTCCGCCGTAGTAGATGATCGCCTTCTGCTGGAGGTTCGATATCATCCCGCCGAGGAGGCCGGTGACCATCGTGATGATCAGAAAGCCGAATCCGATGCCGCCCCCCAGGAGGAGGTAGCGTCTCCGCTGACGGGTTAGGTTCCTGAACGCGAAAAGGATCTCGTTTGCCATTTCCTACTCCGTCGCGATGGCGCGGACAGGCTGGATCCTGAGCGCAAGCCGTACGGGATACATCGACGATATCGCGCCGATGAGAAAGGCAACGCCCAGATGCCTCAGGATTCCCGTGAAGGTGACCTGGGGTCGGAGCACCGTGGTCCCGAACAGCGAGACGAGTATCGGGTTGTGGAGGGCGACCCCCGTCCTCGACAGTGCCAGGACGGCGAGGATTCCCACGACGATTCCGGCGATTCCCGCGGCAACCGAAAGCGACATCATCTCGGCAAGCAGAAGCTTCCTGACAAAACCGGTTGAGGCCCCGATGGCCCGCATCGTGCCGATCTCGCCCGTCCGCTCGAGGACGGCGATCACGAGGGTGTTGATGATGATGATCGTCCCCGCGATGGCGATGATCAGGAAACCGATGTTGAAGATGATGCCGAGCCAGTAGATGAACAGGGCCGAATTGCCTGCGGTATGCCGCCAGTCGGCGACCTTGACCGCCCAGCCCTTCGACGAAAGCTCCTTATTCAAACTTTGAACGAAAAGGGCCGAATTGACCCCGGGCTCGAGTCTCAGCAGGATGAAATCCCAGGCTCCCGTATCGACCTTCAGAAGCTCGTTCCGCTTTTCCGTTTCCTTCAGGTTCTTCTCGACGTCGGTGATGGTGATCCCGGAAGCGGTCTGGGCCGTCGCGTCGCCCGTATCGAAAAGATCGTTGACGCTTTTGTCCAGAAGCCCGGTCTGGGACTTGGTGGCGATGGCCGAGGTATCGACGCCCAGGGTGAGCCCGTAGAGCGACCTGAGGGTCGTCACGTCGAGGATGACGATCCGGTCGAGGGTTTCGTTCCCGACCGGATAGCGAAAAATCCCGGTAAGCGGGACCTCCCTGATCTGGAAGCCCTTGGCCGTCAGGACGTCGGCCTGAACGGGCTCTCCGATGACGAGGGGTTTCCCCGTCAGTTTCTCGATATCGGCGGCCCGTTTTTCCGTCAGCATGATGCCCGGCTGGGAACCGGAAATTCGCGACCCCTTCAGGATGTCGATGCCGGGGAAGCAGGCGAAGTAGCCGTCGCCGTCGACCCCGAAAACGGGAACGGCCTCGCGCTTGTCGCGAAGCTCGATGCCGATGAGACCGGAAACCACGGAGGCGGTCTTCGCGACCCCTCGTTTCGCGACCGCGGCCTTGAGGACCTCGTCGTAGGGCACGATGGTCGGAACGGTCGAGAGCTCCCCGATGACCGGGGTCTCGTTCCCGAAAATGCTGAAGGATTCCTCCGAGGAGGCGCTGATCGAAACATCGGCCGTGAAGCTGTCGATGAAGGTTCGCCTGATTCCGCTGTCGGTGCCGTCGAAAATCGCGTTGCCGACGAACATCATCGCGATACCGAGGGCAATGAGTATGCCGATGGTCAGGTTTTTTTTACCGTTCCGGACCAAGTTGCGGAACGCCAATTTTACTACGATCATGAAGTGAAAACAGTATACCCGCAAGCACCCTATCTGCCAATACCGCCGGGGGCGTTTCGGCTACCTTCCGTCGCGCTGGAGGACGGTCATGATCGTCTTCAGGAAGATGGAAATATCCAGGAGCGGGGAGATGTTCTTGATGTAGTAAAGGTCGAACTGGAGCTTCTTGTAGGTATCCTCGATGGAAGGCGAGTGGTACTCCCCCGAGACCTGGTCCCAGCCGGTCAAGCCGGGCTTCACGAGGAGCCGCTGGCGGTAGTAGGGGATGGCCTTCTCGAGGTCCTCGACGAGCTCCGGCCTCTCGGGGCGGGGTCCCACGAAGCTCATGTCGCCGGAGAGGATGTTGATCAGCTGGGGAATCTCGTCGAGCCTCGTCGCGCGGAGAAATCTGCCCACCCCGGTTACGCGGGGATCGCCCTTCGTCGTCGGAGCGAAATCGTTCCGGTCGGACCGCATCGTGCGGAACTTGTAGATCCGGAATACCTTGCCGCCCAGGCCAAGCCTGTTCTGGGCGAAGAACACGGTACCTGGGCTCGAAAGCTTGATCGCGAGGGCTATGAAAGGCCAGAACGCGAGAGAAACGAGCATGGCGAGAGCCGCCACGAAAATGTCGACGGCGCGCTTGATCGATTCGTAGTACCGTTTCGTCCTCATGTCGATGTTTTCCAGGAACCAGAGGTCGTCGAGGAAACCGACGGGAACGCGGCGGGCGATGAGCTCGTAGAATCCGGGAAAATCCAGGAAGCGGACGGGATGGCCGAGGAGTTTGAACAGGGCGAGCCTCATGGCTTCGGAGAGCTTTCCCTGATCCACGATCACGATGAAGCCGATGCTCCGCTCATCGACCGCCTTCACGAACTCCCCGAGGCTCGAAACCCGGGATTCGAAATCCTCGGGGAAGCCGCCGTTCTCGTCGAAGGCAAGGCGGATCTCGTAGCCGAGGCTCGGTTTTTCGGAAAGGAGGCGCTCGAGTTCCGGTATGGCGCCGTTCCAGCCGACGAAGGCGACACCGGCCTTCGGCAGGACGTTCCGCCCGACCCTGCCCGCGAGCGAACGCCAGCCCCACAGAAGAAAGAAGGAAATGACGCCGAACAGGGCGAGCACGGTCTTCGGCGTTATGTCGCCGCCCCGGCCACGAAGGTAGAACAGGAGGGCTGTCAGGAGGGTGGCGAGGACGGAGCTCAGGATGAGCCTGGCGAGGGCGGGCTCGAGGCCCCAGACCCGCTCCGGATCGTAGAGCCCGGCGGTGTACATGATGAGGGCCCACCCGGCGAAGGTCGGCAGGAAGCGCGCGAGGTGGAGGACCCAGTCCGTCGTCTCGGGGACGGCGAGGTTTCTCACGACGAGGGCGAGGGTAAGGGAGATCACGAGAACGCAGATATCCCCGACCAGGAGAAAATACTGCTTGCTTTTCCGGTCATTGAGCATTGTCGGACATCCTATCCTTCCAGCCGGATGATTCGAACCATTCGGCGAACCTGGCGAGGCCCTCTTCGACCTTCGTCGACGGGCGCCAATTGAAATCCCGCTCCAGGTCGGTAACGTCGGCCTCGGTGGCGTAAACGTCGCCGTCCTGCATCGGCAGGTAGCGTTTCTTCGCCTCGCGTCCGAGGGCCCGTTCGAGGGTCGCGATAAAATCCGAAAGCCGCACGGAGGTGTTGTTGCCTATATTATAGATCCTGAAGGGGGCCTTCGACGAGCCCGGATCCGATTTCATCGGATCGAATTCGGGGTTTCCGATCGGAATCCGGTCGATCACCCTCACGACCCCCTCGGCAATGTCGTCGATGTAGGTGAAGTCGCGGTAGTGGTCGCCGTTGTTGTACACGTCGATGGTCTCGCCCCGGACGATCGCCCGGGCGAATTTGAAATAGGCCATGTCCGGTCTTCCCCAGGGCCCGTAGACGGTGAAAAAGCGCAGCCCCGTCGTGGGGAGGGCGTAGAGATGGCTGTACGCATGGGCCATGAGTTCGTCGGCCCGTTTCGTCGCGGCGTAGAGGCTCGCGGGATGGTCGGCGCCGTCACGCACGGAGAACGGCCGATTGGCGTTGAGACCGTAGACCGAGGAGCTCGAGGCGTAGACGAGCGACGGGGTGCGGGCCGTTCGGCAGCACTCCAGGACGTTGAGGAAACCGACGACGTTCGACTCGATATAGGCCCGCGGATTCTCGATGCTGTACCTCACCCCGGCCTGGGCGGCGAGGCTGCAGACCCGGTCGAAGGAATGATCAGCAAAGAGCCTCTCCATGGCGCCCCGATCCTCGAGGGCTATCCGACGGAAGGAGAATCCCGGGAAGCTGGAGCTTCGAACCTCGCGGCCGAGCTCGGCGGCTTCGGAACCGATGCCGAGCTGGGCGAGACGGGCGAACTTGAGAGAGGGCTCGTAGTAATCGTTCACGCAATCGATTCCGAGGACCTCGTCTCCACGTTCGAGCAGCAGCTTTGCGACATGAAAGCCGATGAACCCGGCGGCTCCGGTAACGAGTATCTTCATTTCTTCCCGTCCTTTCTCGAAACGATGCGTTCGACGATCTCGAGGTACTTGCCGATCACGATCCTTTCGTCGAACCGCGCTTCGGCAATTTCGCGCGAAGCCCTTCCCATCGAGGCGATGGTCTCGGGCGGCAATTCGATCATTTCGATCATCCTCCCGGCGAGGTCCTCGGAATCGTGGGGGCGATGGAGGAAACCGTTCACGCCGACGCTCACCGGCTCCCTCGTCCCGACCGAGTCGGCCGCGATCAGGGGCTTGCCCATGGCCGCGGCCTCGAGGAGGGATCGGGGGGTTCCCTCGCGATAGAACGAGGGGAGGACGACGCAGTCCGCCTGCGCGAGCTGGATCCTCACGTCGTCGGATGTTCCGGCGAGCTCCACGGTTCCCGCGGAAGCGGCCGCGTCGAGCAGAACCGGATCGGCCGCTCCCGGATCCTCGTCATCCCGCTTCCCGAGGAGGACGATCCGGGCTTCCGGCCGTTTCGCCTTGACGATGGCCGCAGCCCTGACGAGATCCTCGACCCCCTTGGCCTTGAGAAGCCGTCCGACGAAGAGGAAGGTGAAGGGCCCCTCGACCCTCGGTCTGGGGGAAAACCTCGCAAGGTCGACGCCCGAGCCGGGCAGGAGGTCGGCCTGCTCCTCGCGAACGAGACCGCCCTTCAAGAACAGGGAAAAGTCGTCCGGGTTCTGGAAGAAAACCCTCTCCACCTTGGAAAAGGAAAGCCGGTAGAGGAATCTCGCGAGGGCCTCCAGGGGTCCCCCGCCCTCGAAGGCGGCGCCGAGCCCGGTCACGTTGTTGACGGCCGGGATTCGGAGGAAGCGTGCGGCGAGCGAGCCGTAGAGGTTCGGCTTTATCGTGTACTGGAGAACGACGGCCGGCTTCAGTTCGCGGTAGGCTTTCACGAAGGCGAGGACGGCCGCGAGCTCGGCGAGGGGATTCTTCCCCTTCGCGCTGAGGGGCAGTTCGCGATAGCCGACCCCCGTCGCGACGATCCGGTCGGTATACTCGTCACGCGGCGCGAGGACGACCACGTCGCGGCCCCGTCCCCTGAGGGCCGCGATCAGGGGCATGCGGAAGTTCCAGACATACCACGAGGTATTGTACGAGATGACGATGGGATTTTTTTTCATGGATTCTTGCGTCTATCTCAGCGACTTCTCGACCTTCCGGACGAGCTTCAGGGCGACGAGGAGGCAACCGCCCCCGTAGATGACCGTGTAGGCGACGAGCACCCAGGCGAGAAAGCCCGTGGCGTAGCCGATGGCGAAAAGGGGAACGAGGAGACCGGTGATCCCGATCGTCTCGCTCAACTTCTTCTCGCCCCCGACGGCCTTCTTCCCCGGATCCGGCTGGGTTGCCCTGAAGCTCTGGTAGAGGAGGCGCATCAGGAGGTTCGCGCACGAGGCGAGGGCGCCGATGAGCATCCAGCCGCCGCCCTTCCACGGAAGGACGTAGCCCTGGACGCCGGGGATGGAGGAGCCGGAAAGGGTCTCTGCGGCGATGCCGAGGGAAAGGAGAATGGTCGCGTAGGCGATGTAGCCGCCGAAGGCGTCGACCCACTCGCCCCAGGGATTGGGCTTTCCGATCACGCGGGCCATGTTCCCGTCGGCGCAGTCGAGGATGCCGAAGATGAAAAAGAGGACGATGCCGGTCCAGGTGAAGAGGGCTCCGCCCGCGGCGATGAAAACAAAGCCGGCGACGCAGAGCAGGGCCGAAACGTAGGTGACCGCGTCGGCCGAAAGCCCGAGCCTCAGGAGAAGCCACGAGGCGGGAAAGGAAATGGGGCGAAGGACGAAGCGCGTCCAAAATCCGTCGGCGGCCCTCTTCTCGGGCGGAAGCGAGGCGACGATGTCTCGCATCGTATGGCGGTTGTTCATGGGAACTCCTTGGGTATCAGCCGCCGACGATCTCGGCGACGATGCTTTCGAAACGCTCAGCGCAGCCGGCGAGCTGGTCGCGGTAGGACTCGTAGGCCCTTCTCGCGATCCGTGCCCGTCCTTCCTCGTCGCCGAGCCAACGGTCGACCTTCTCGACCAGGTCCGAGGCGTCCCAGTCGAAGGGCACGTAGGTATCGTCCGGACGGAAAACGTCGGGCCAGGTCTCGAGATGGGACATGTCGGGTTTCAGGAGCAGGGCTCCCGAGAGCACGGCCTCGAAGTCCCGCAGGCAGAGCTCGCCCCAGCCGAAGGGGCTCAGGATGATGCGGCTCTTCAGAATCTCTCGATTGTAGGCCCGCTGGGACACGGGACCGGTCAGGAAACGGGAATCGCCCGCGATCCTTTCCAGGATCAGCGAGCGCTGGCGGCTGATCGATGGTCGGCTGATCAATCCGATCCGGGCATGAACGGGAATCGTTCCCGCGTTCGCCGATACGGGATCGGCCGGAAGCCGGTTCCTTCCGTAAAAGAGCTTCGCCATGCGCAGGCCGCGGACCATCGAGGCCGCAACCCCGACACGTTGGCGGAGCTTTCCCCGGGGATAGTCTCCCACGCCGATGTTCCACGAAAGCCTGAGCTTGGCCAGCTCGCCCGGCCTCGACTCCGTCGGCCTCTCGCGGTGATCGGGATCGACGATGCCGTATTTCACGTGGTAGTAGTCCGAGTAGAGTTCCTTGCCGTAGAGCGGCCGGGCGTAGAGCGAACGATCCCGGAACAGGGCCTTCGAATAGAACAGGTCGACGAAAGGCAGGACCTCGAGCCGGGGAATTCCCCCGCCCGCGTCGTCGTGGAAGAAGGCGATGCGCGAGTACTTCCCGCGCAGCTTCTTCATGAGTTCGAGGTCGACCCGGTCAGGCTTGATGAACTGCCTGACCATCACGAGGACGTCGTTCGTGTCCTCCTCCAGGCACCATTCGACCGAATCGGTGAAGGTGAAACGCCCCGGATCGCGGGAAAAGAGGAAGGGCTTCAGGGAGTGGAAGCAGGAAATGCGGTCTACGATGCTTAGAACGGTGATCTTGCCCATGGCTAACCCGATCGTATAGGATGTCCGAATGGATGACAAGAGCTCCCTTCCCCGCATCGGCGTCTTCACCAAGGCCCTCGACAACTGGAAATCAGGATCGGGCCATCATATGGACGAAATGATGCGTTCGGTCCTCGACCAAAACGAGGGCCGGTTCGACTTTACCTTTATCCATTACGCGAAAAGCGAGAACCCGGTCTACGGCAGGGCGAGGGAACTCATCATTCCCCGGAACCCGATCGCGGCCTCGACCATCCTGCGCCGGGAGGGCTTCGACGTCCTCCACTACGCGCCGCTCACCATCTACGCGCCGCTCTGGAACGTGAGGGCGAAGAGGATGGCGACCATGCACGGGGCCGAGCAGCTCCTGATACCCCAGTTCTTCGGCCAGCTCGAGCTCGCCCACGAAAGGCTGGTCGTCCCGAACTACGCGAGGAGGATGGACCGCATCCTCACCGTCTCCGAAACGAGCAAGAAATACTTCGTCGACAACTTCCGCGTCCCGGCTGAGAGGATAATCGTCGCCTACAACGGCCTCGGCCCGGCCTACCGAGTCCTTCCACCCTCCGAGGTCGCCGCGCCCGAGCGCTTCGGCGTGAAGGGCCCCTTCATCTTCCACGTCAGCCGCTTTTCCGAGCGCAAGAACCCCTGGACCCTGCTCAACGCCTACGCCAGCCTCGTCGAATCCGGCTCGATCAAGCAGAGCCTCGTGTGCGCAGGCGGAGGCTGGGACGGCGAACAGGTGAAAAAGCGGGCGGTTGAGCTCGGCATCGCCGATCGCCTCATAACTCCGGGCTTCGTCGCCGAGAACGACCTCGTCCAGTTCCTGAACGCGGCCGACCTCTTCGTCTTTCCCTCGCTCGCGGAGGGTTTCGGCATGCCGAACGTCGAGGCCATGGCCTGCGGCTGTCCCGTCGTGACCTCGGCGGCCTTCGCCGTGCCCGAGATCGTCGGGGACGCCGCAGTCGTGGTGCAGGATCCCATGGACTCCTCCGCCCTCGCCGAGGCGATGGCCCGCGTCCTCACGAATCAGGACCTCGCGGCCGAACTCAGGGCGAAGGGCCTGGAGCGGGTGAAGCTCTACTCCTGGAAGGAAAGCGCGCGAAAGCTCATCGGGATCTACGCGGAGCTCTGCGCGGAAAAGGGAAAACGGGTTTAGCGCCATCGGCACCGAAGCGTATTTATGCTACTCGGCTGACAAACTTGACTTCATGCATACGTACATCGGATGGGCCGACTTGGCCAAGCTTGGCGGAATCCCTGGTGACCAGTAGGTCCTCGATGTCAAGAAAACTTGTTTAATACCGAACATACGCGCAATATATCGTCTTCGGTATGATAAAACGAAATAGGAAGACTTAAAATGGTATTATGAATTTCTTCAGAAATTGGACATGCTTCATCCATAATTCCCCGTAATGCAGGCTGCTTATTTGGAGAAACGGGATAATGTATATCGGTCTTAATGTCGTTTTTCAGTAGATACTGCTTTAATTCATTCCTGCGGGAGCATCTGACATTAAATATGTGATATACGTCATAATACCCGTCCTCTTCAATCGGTAGAATATATTCACGCCCGATATTTTCCCTGTATAGCGCCGCCAGTTTCCGTTTATACGTATTGATCTCTTCAAGGTGATTCAGTTTCACTCGTAAAAAAGCCGCCTGTAGTTCATCCAGTCTGGAATTATACCCGATCATTTCATTATGATATTTTTCTTTGGAGCCATAATTTCTGAGAATCCTAACCGTATTTGCATATTCCTCATTGTTTGTCGTTACGGCGCCGCCGTCACCAAGGCAGCCAAGATTCTTTGTTGGATAAAAACTGAAGGCGCCCAAATCGCCAAAACTACCGACCTTCTGCCCTTTGTACAGGGCTCCGTGCGCTTGCGCACAATCCTCTACAAGCCTTAATTGATGTCGGTCGCATATATCGAGAATTGGTCCCATCGTGCACGCTTTTCCGTACAAGTGCACAACCATTATCGCACAGGTTTTTTTAGTTATCTTTTCCTCGATTAGGGTTGGATCGATATTATAAGTTCTAATATCTGGTTCAACAGGAACCGGTATCAGCCCAGCCTGCACAATGGACAAGATTGTCGCTATGTATGTATTAGAAGGTACGAGAACCTCTCCACCAGCGAGAAGATTGAGGGATTTCAATGACAAGACAAGCGCATCCAGTCCATTCGCAACACCGACACAATATTTGACGCCGCAATATCTGGCGAATTCTTCCTCAAAACGAGCGACTTCATCACCTAAGACAAACCATCCCTTTTCGAGAATACGTGAAAAAGCTTCTTTATATTCCGCATAAAAGGGCGCGTTGGCCTTCCTCAGATTTTCATACTCGATCATTTCTAATATCCTTCATCGATATAGTCATCGGGGTCATAATGCTCACTGGCAAGAACAAGCAAAACCGCATCAGAAAAGAAATCCTTCATACAATGCCAATCCTCAGGGAATACTATTAGTATCTCTCGAGGGTTGTCCAATAAAACGCTTTCTGATTCCTGTCCATTTGTCCAGTCTACACGGCAGGACCCATGAACACAGACAAGTCCCTGGATCGTTTTATGATGGCGATGTCCCCCTCTCGGCATATTTGAACTGTTATAAATATAATAGACCCGTAAAATCGGAAATGGCAAAACATGATCAATAACCGTTAAATGCCCGCGCTCATCGATATTGGTTTGAAGGGTGATTTTATACGCCATGTTTATCCCGGCTGTGGATGTTGAATACAAATAACTTCTGTACAACGAACGACAGAATTGCGCATACAACTAAAGATACGATTTGGCTTACATACTTGTTGGCCTTGTTTTTGTCAACAAGAACCCACAAAAGAGCCATATTTATGAAAAGAATGGGAACATATGAAATGACCATCCGGAACATCATGAAGAAATTCGTACGAGAAACGATGCCAAAGGTAATATGTTTATTGAAAAAATAACTAAACACAATGCCAAACGCATAGTCAGCGATCAACGCTAGTTGGTGATAAATACCGAGATACACAAGACCAGCGTAAATGCCGTAAGTTAGCGCGGTATTAACAATTCCAATACAATAAAAAGAGAATAGCTCCTTTATTGTGCGTTTTGATATTTTTTCACCCATTTAACAACCCATTGCGGAGTACCGTTTCTATCAAGATAATTTTTCCCAACATACTCCCCGATAACCCCAAGGGATAATGTTTGAATTCCCCCTATAAATAAGACAAGAAGAGCCAAAGAAGCCCATCCAGCCGGGATTTCAGGATGAATGACCTTATCGATTAAAAAGATAATCGCCAGAACAAAACTGATAAACGATGTGAGTAGCCCGATAATGCTGATAATGCGCATGGGACGAATGGAAAAATTAATAAACATATTCAACCACAATGAAACAAGCTTTCCTATTGTGTAGGTTGATTCCCCCTCCTGTCGTGCTTGGTGGTCGACATAAACGGAACCAATATTGGCTGTTACGCGCAAAACAAGGCCATCAATATAGGGGAATGGACCGGTATATTTTACGACTTCATTAATCACTGGACGGTTAATAAGCTTAAAAGAACATAAATAAAGACTCTTCGGCTTTCGAAGCAGAAAGGTTGCAATAACATCGTTAAGCCAACTACCTAAATTTCTGAAAAAGCTATGTCTCTTTTTACGATATTTCGCATAGACAACATCATAATCTTTTTTAGCTTCAGATAACAATTTCAATATTTCCCGAGGAGGATTCTGAAAATCGTCATCGATGATCGCGGCGTAATCACCCGAACAGTGTTTCAACGCACACATTACCGCGTTATGTTCGCCATAATTTCTTCTTAAAGAGATCGCGACAACCTGCGGATATTTTTCAGCCAACGACTCGCAAACAGTCTCACTATTGTCGGAACTGCCGTCATTCACTAAAACTATTTCAAGATCATATGATTTATACAGGTCAATCACTTCAGCCACAAGCGGGCCTATTGTTTTTTCGCCGTTATATACCGGAATGCAAACCGACAGTTTCATGTATTACCCCATTGTTGTCCGGTATCTTGCGTTTGTCATGGACCGCCAGAGATTTTAATCGCTGTCAACTCGACAAGCGATCCCGTGCACGGAAGCCAAAAAGGCTTCTCTTCTCTGTGACACAGGATAATGTGGAGCCAGTCTTGGACGCACACGCTCGTTTCCCGTCAGTTATCACCCTAAACTCACCGATTTGAGTTGGATCTCGTCCTATGAATAATCATTATCATCATCGTCGTTATCAACGGTAGTACGAAGAATGACAGAATCCGCTCCATTTTTTCTGAGCGGGGGATTGTACAATGGACCAGCAGACTGCGAAACGTAGATGATGTAACCCGAGTTTCGCCAAACCTCCCGATATGAGTTTCTATCGAGAAAATCGTTTATTGGGTCCCTTGACCCCATGGAATCCCTGGTTTGAGAGTATGGCGGGGGAGCCCATGCCTTATGTCGAGGCACTATACGCGATCTGACAACGGTAGGGAGGACCCCGTGGGTTTCCGCTACTCTCAGACGCATGTCGAGATATCGTGGCGCATACATGGAAGGCCAGGCAGTCCCCAAATAGGGCCTTGTTCTCGCGGCGAAGTTGATGAGGTTGCTCCCATCACAAACAAATAGCTCATCTCCCGCTTTCGTGTACGTCGAGAGGACTGAAAGTAATTCATCCAGGTTTTTTGCACGGGACTTTGTCGTGTAAACACCCCGGATCTGCGAATTGGTCGCCATATACCGCATGGATGGCGTATCTCGATATACGAAGTGTTCGAGACAGAAACCGGATATTCCTGCAAAGACCGCGATAACGCAAAGAGCAAGGGCTTTCAAGGGTCTGTAATCGTTGATTTTCGCTATTTCGCCGAGGGTTTTTGCCGCGACGAGGAGAGAAGGAAACATGACCGGGAAGACATAGGTGGAGACCTCAATCTTTGTATTCGACCCGATGTTTAGCGCAAGAGAGAGGAACACGGAGATGACTGCGGTTAGTTTCAGAGTTCGATCGAACCGGGGATCGACGAGTATCCATGCAACTGCCCAATAACAGAGCCCGGCTACCGCACGGTAAAGGAACTGTAGTTTTGATTCTGTGTGCCTCGGCAAGGACGCCATGAAAGGGCCCATGGCAAAGAAAACAAGAACAGCCATGGCGACGAGAACCGCCGCAACGAGTATTCTTCTCCTGCCAAGGGGTGAGACAATGGCTGATAGCGCCCCGAGAAGAAGAGCGAATGCAAAACCCGAGAATAGCGCGTAGATCGTATCCTTGATTGGCCAGCGTATCAGATCGAAAGAGTGATAGGCACTCCTGTCAATATTATGGCCTCTTGTCTCGAAGAGAGAGAGCGAGAACAGCTGTTTCAGGGAATTGACGAACAGCTGCAGGTGGCCAAGGGCGAGCATTGCAAGCAGAACGGCACAGACGGCGCCTGCGACGCCAGCGGCGAACCATGCGTACTCGCGGAGACCAAGCCTCAGTTTCATGTCAGAACCGCGATGGAAGAGATCTATTATACACGGTACAAAAACAATAACGAGCCCAATGACATTCGGTATACGGGCGAAAACATTCAGACCAAGCACAAAACCGGCAAGCAAGAACGTTCGACTATTCCGATACAACGTCGCCGAGGCGAAGATCGCAGCGCCGACAACATAGAGTAGAGCGGAAAGGTTATCGTAATGGACGATATTGATCTTGAATATAAAATTGAAGGAGCAGGATGCGGCGAGCGCGATCAGAATAAACGAGGTTTTTACTCTGTTCTTATAGAGAAAGAAGGCGGCCGCCATCGTTCCCCAAAAGATAAAGGTTCCCGCAATCTTGTGAGCTATTATTCCGAAAGAGCCAAATAGCAAATCGATGATTCCCCCGACAACATTGGTGAGCCAGAGGTGGAACCAATACGATACGCTCTCAGGGTGCGTGAAAATAAAACGCTGGTTCGTGAGGATGAAACCAGTATCCGTGAGGTCGAGGCTGCGAAATGTTTCCAGAATGGGGACAGCCAATAGCGTAACAACAGCGGCTATTGTCATGATTCGTTCGATCTGAGGTGAATCGTCCATAAGTGCTAATGGATTTGATAGTGATCGATATCTTATTTTTTGCATAATCCCCTAAAAGGAACAAACCTCATCGTACCTTTCTAATTGATATTTATTCAACACCTCGGTTCAAACAAAGTGATACTAGCGTCCTGTCACATAAATAACAAGACCGATTGTGCCTACCAGTCAGGAAACGACCCGCCCATACAGCTCGATAAGCTTTTTCGTCAGCACGGGCACGTCGTAGCGAGCGGACGCGAAGGCCCGTCCTGCAACGCCCATCTGCTTGCGGAGTTCCGGATTCCCGAGGAGGAGGCAGATGCGCTCGGCCATGGCGGCAGGGTCCTTCTGGGCCACGATGAAGCCGGTTTCGCCCTCGATCACGCCCTCGGGAATCCCCCCGATGCGGGTGGAAACGACGGGAAGGCCGCAGGCCTGGGCCTCCTGGAGCACGAGGCCCTGTCCCTCCTCGGCGCCGTCTGAGGCGATAACGCTCGGCAGCACGAAGACCGAGGCTGTGCGGTAGAGGGCGGCGACCTCCGTATCCCTCATCGCGCCGAGAAACCTCACCGAGCCGGCGACGCCGAGCTCGCCGGCGAGCGCCTCGAGAGAAGCCTTGAGTCCCCCGTCGCCGACGATCAGGTATTCGGCACGGGGAAAGCGCTCGTGAACCTTCGCGAAGGCCTCAATCGCCCAGCGGTAGCCCTTCACCTCGACGAGACGACCCACCGACAGGATCGAAAACGGCTCCCGCGAGGCGAAATCGGTCTCGGCGTACTCGTCCATCCTCACGCCGACGGGAATTACGGTGATCTTCGTTTCCGGGCAGCTGTTCGCCGTGAGCTTCGCCTTGGTGAACGAGGTTCCCGACGTCACCGCATCGGCCCTGTCGTACATGACCCGGTAGATCCCCTCGCCGTACCGCGAAGGGTAGGTGGTTATGTCGGAGCCGTGGAAGGTCACGACGAGGCGGCCGGCTATCCCGCAGTCCTTGAGAAAGGCGCCGACGAGGCCGTTAGGGCCGAACTGGCAGTGGATGACGTCGTACCGGGAGTCCCCGAAGGCCTCGAGGAAATACAGGGTCTTCAGGTTCCTCGAGGCGGTTCCGTAGCGGCCGTACCGAAACGCCCTCAAGGCGGCCCCGGGATGGGCGAAAAATTGGCGAAAAAAAAGGCCCGGCAGTCCGAGGACGCGGGCCATTGAGGAACGGGGTACGTTCGCGTAGGTCGTCCGGGCGGCGAGTCCGTAGCGCTCGGCGATCTCGTGGCTTTTGGCCTCCTTGGGCTTCATGGCCGCGTAGACGTCCACCTCGACCCCGGCGTCGAGGAGCCCCGTCACCTGGTTCAGGATGAATTTCTGGGAGATCTCGGGAAAGGCGTTGACGATCATCGCGACGCGCATAGCTGTTTTCCTTTTACATGAACTTGATTCTTCCAAAATAGATGTATTTTGCGTGATTTCATCTACCTTGATCGATGAAATCACGCCATAATCATGATATGAATATTCCGCGTTCTTTGGAACCAGTAATCCTTGAAAAGCTCCGGAACGATCGCCGAATCGTCATGCTCTACGGTCCTCGACAGGTTGGAAAAACGACACTGGCGAAAAAAGTCATTTCCGAAACAGGGCTACGATCGCTCATGATAAATGGGGAGGATCCTCGAGTCCAGGCGGTGTGGGAATCCCGGGATCTGCAGCGAATACGGGGAATTGTTTCGGGTTATGATCTTATACTGATCGATGAGGCCCAGAAAATTCTGAATATCGGGCTTTCGTTGAAGCTTCTCCACGATTCCGATTTTCCCGGAACCTTGTTTATTACCGGATCATCAAGCCTCGATCTTGCGGGAAGAACCAAGGAGTCCCTGACCGGAAGAACATGGACCTTCACGCTCTACCCGATCTCTTTTTCTGAATACGCGGCTTTCGAAAACTCATTCGAAGTGGATGGGCATCGAGAAGAAACGCTCACCCTGGGCTCTTATCCGGCTCTTCTTTCCATGCCTTCGAGAGAGGATAGAATCCATCACCTTATCTAGTTGTCATCGGCCTACCTGTACAAGGACGTTCTTGAATTGGGAGGAATCCATAACTCAAGGAAACTTCGCGACCTTCTGCGCCTTTTGGCGTATCAGATCGGTTCCGAGGTATCATACCAGGAATTGGGACGGCAGACCGGCATGAGCGCCGATACAGTCATTTCCTACATCGATTTACTCGAAAAGGCCTTTGTCGTATTTCGATTGGGCGGATTCAGCCGGAACCTTCGAAAGGAAGTCACCAAGAAAGACAAGGTTTATTTCTACGATAACGGAGTCCGAAATGCGCTCATAGAAGATTTCAAGGAATGGCAGTTCAGGGGCGATCGAGACTTGCTTTGGGAAAACTTTCTGGTCTCCGAGCGCATGAAGTTCAATGCCTATCGGGGATTCTACGGCGGCTCATGGTTCTGGCGCACACACACTGGGGCCGAAGCCGATTATGTGGAGGACTCGGACGGACATCTTGATGCATTCGAGTTCAAGCTGAAGGAAAAGAACATCAAACCGCCCGCAAGCTGGACGAATACGTATCCCGAAGCCGGCTTCAAAACGATCCACCCCGGAAATTATCTTGAGTTCATAACGAGTCTTCCTTCGAGCATTCTCAATCAATCAGTTCTTTGACAGGGGAACGAGCTTCGCCCATTCGGCGGCCCAGTCGAACCTGAAATAATCGGCTCGTCCGGCGCAGAGCGACTTGAGTTTGCGGTAATGACCGGGATCGCGGACGCAGCCCTCGATGATGTCGGCGATGGCCTTCGCGTCCATCGGCGGGAAGAGGAGCTCGTCATGGGAAAGCATGTCCGGTATGCCGCCGACCCGACTGCCGATGACCGGGGTGCCGGCGTGCAGGGCCTCGAGCACGGAGTTCGGGTAGCTGTCGAAAAGGGAGGGGACGACGAGGAGGTCGCAGGCCGAAACCACGGGGAAGGCGTCGGGAACCCTGCCGTGGATTGTCGCCATCCCGGCCGTTCCGTCCGCCGCAAGCCTCGCCTCGAGCTCCTCGGTCCTCTGCCCTGGCCCGCAGATCTCGAAGCGCAGCTGCCCGAACCCCCTCTCCTTGAGCAGGGCAATCGCCCCGATGAGGTAATCCACCCCCTTCCGCGGCCCTTGGGTGCCCATGAAAGCGATCTTCTCGAGGCGTTCGCTCCGGTTTGAGCCGGCCCACTCGGGCTTGAACCGGGGACCCAGGATGTCCCCGCGGACCACGAAGGTCCTGCCCCGCGCAACGGGAACCCGGGAGAGGAAATCGTTCATGTCGAAGGAGCTCTGGAACACGACGATGTCGGCCGCCCTGGCGATGTTCCGCTCCTGGCGGACCGACCAGAGGAGGCCGAGGCGAAACCGTGCCCGCTCGATGGCCGAATGTCCCTTCTCGTCGAGGTAGGTGAGGTACTCCCTCGCCGTGTTCGAGCGGTGGCCATAGATAAGGGGACAGCCGAAGGCCCGTTTGAGTTTCTCGCCCGCGGCGACGTGGGTCTCGCCGAACACGAGGACCGCATCGACCTTTCCGCCCATCCTCGCCCCCAACTCCTTCGCCCTCCTTCCCGCCTCCGCGGCGAAAACGGCCGAGGCGGGAGGGAAGCCCTTCCGTTTGTAGCGGACGGGAAACCTCAGGGCCTCGAAGACCCTCGGCTCGTAGGCGAGCAGGGAATTGAGAAGGACGACCACCCGGTGTCCCCCCGAGGCGAGGCCTTCCATGAGTTCGAGGTAGCGGACGTGGCCGCCGGTGCGCAGTTCGTTGTTGAAAAAAATGCCGACGATGTTCATCAGGATCCCCGTATTTTTCGTTGCCGCTCCGTCATCGAAGCCGCCTGGCGGGTACTCCCGCGTAAACGCTGTTTTCCTCGGTATCGGCGAGAACCACGCTGTTCGCGCCGATCGTCGTGCCCTTTCCGACGACGATGGCCCCGATGACCACCGAGCCCGGATAGATCGTGACATCGTCGCCTATCCTCGGATAGTCCGACACCGTCCTGTCCTTCCGGCCGAGGGTGACGCTCTGGTAGACGGTGACGTTCCTCCCGAGGATCGAGCCCTTCCCGATCACGATGCCCGTCGGGTGGGGAAACCAGACGCCCTCCCCGATCTCGGCCTCGCAGCTGATCGTGCAGCCGCAGCGATAGTAGAGGAGGTTTTCGTAATGCCTGGCCAGGATCCGGTGTCCGCGAACCCAGAAGTACCTGCTCACCCGGTAGAGGGCGACGGCCTTGAGCGGCGGCGGACTGTGGTGAAGGAGACCCTGGAGAAAGCGCAGCCGGGGAATGATCCTCGGGCTCGCCCGGTTGATGACGGCTTTCAGGGCGCGCTTCATGGCCATCAAACCGTGATTTCCGCGAGGAAGCCTTCGATCCGCTTTTCGGCGTTCCTGAGCCCGTCGGCATAGACGTCCCAGGCGTTGTCGGTGATCTCCCTGCGCCGAACCTCGTCGTGCAAGATGGCCTCGGTCGCCTCCACCGTGTCCTTCGCGTCCCAATCCAGGCTGATGTAGGTCTTTCCCGGCTTGTAGACGTTCGGCCAGGTCTCGATATGGTCCATGGAGGGCTTGAGGAGCACCGTCCGGTTGATGATGGCCTCGAAATCCCTGAAGCAGATCTCGCCCCAGCCGAAGGGGCTCAGGGCGGCGACGGAGTCCCTCATCTCCCTGTTGTACTCCTCGAGGGAGAGGTGGCCGGTGAGGAAAAGGTCGGGCCTGCCCTCGACCGCCTTCAGGAAAAGCTCCCGGTGGAAGACGATCGTCTTCCGGTCGAAGCCGGCCCGGAATCGGGCGGTCGCCTTGAAAATGGTCTTCTTTCCGCTCCGGTAGGAGGCCGGATCGGCGAACACCCATTTGAGCGGCCGGACGATGCCCCTCGACCCGAGCCTGACGCTGATCCCCTTCCGGATCCGGTTCTTGGGATAGGAGCCGAGGCCGAGGTTCCAGGAAAGCCTCAATTTCGCGACGTCGGCAGCCGAAAGCGGGGCCGCGATGGCTCCGTCGTCGTCCTCCACCCCGTAGCGCTCGTGGTAGTAGTCGGTGAACAGCCTCGTGCCGTAGGCCCCCTTGCGGTAGAGCCCCCGGTCGGCCAGCAGCTGCTTCTTGTAGTACACGTCCACGAGGCCGATGAGGTCGGAAACGATGTCCCGGGGATCGGCGAAGTCGTCGAAGTAGACGATTTTGTCGTAGCGGCCGCGAAGCCGGTCGAGGTAGGCCTTGCCGCCCACGGCCGCGGAATGCTTCACGAAACGGAAAAGGACGATGGTCCGGTTGTTCAGCCTCAGCGCGGCCTCGGGATCGGGGGTGAAATCGAACATCCCCGCGTACCGGCTTTTCAGTATCGGCGAAAGGGTGAACATCAGGGTGATGTCGTCCGGATAGTAAAGGGCCGTAATCTTCACGTTGTCTCCTCGGAAAAAAGCTCTCGCCGGACTGCCTTCAGTATCGCGGCGTTATCGTAACGGAAACCCTCGAGGTTCTTCCTGAATCGGCTTCTCAGCCCGGGATCGAGGATCAATCTCTCCATGGCCTCGGCGATTCCCCGCTCGTTGTTCGGGGCGACGAGGCCGTCGTAGCCGTCGGTGACGATCTCGGAGGCCGAGCTGAAATCGCTGACGACGAGCGGAAGCCCGACCGTCTTCGCCTCGAGCGCCGAGAGGCCGTAGCCCTCGTGGTAGGAAGGCAGAACGAACAGGTCGGCTTGGATCATGATCGGAAAGGGATTGTGGTCGAGGCCGAGGAGGATGAAGCGGTCCTCGAGGCCGAGCTTCTTCACGAGGGCCTCGAGCTCGGCCCGCATCGGTCCGTCGCCCACGACATACCAGCGGAAATCCACGCCCCGGTCGGCGAGCCTCCGGTGAACGCGGACGGCCCGATCGAGGCCCTTGGCCTCGGCGAGCCTCGCGACGGTCACCACCGCGGGCAGGTCACGCTCGAGGACGATCCCCGTTTTTTCGGAGGCAAGGAGCCGCACGGCTTCCATGTCGTAGAAACTGTAGATTACCGATGTCTTCCCTTCGGCGAAGGGATAAAGCTGGACGAAGCCCCTGCGGGCGGCCTCGGACACGCAGACAAAGCGGTCGATCCTCCGGTACTCCCGGGCGTAGAGGTTCCGGGGAAAGCGGTTGAAGATCTGGAGGAGGTCGCTGTGGACCCACTGGATCTTTCTCGCCGCCCTGACTCCCCTCGTCAGGATCTCGGGAAAATGCCACTGCGAATAATTTACCGCCACCGTATAGGAACGCTTCAGCGCGGTGCCGAGGTCCACGAGATCGACCCGCCGGTCGATCTCGGCTCCCAGCACGGGGTCGATGCCGCCCAGGACCAGGAGGTCCACCGATCTGTCGAGGGAGACTATCGCGTTCACGAGGTTGACGAGGGCCCGCTCGATGCCGCCGACGGGAAGGCGGCGGATGATGAACAGGGAATCGCGCTCGGACCCGGAACGCGGCGAGGCCTTCCACCGCGCGAGGTAGACGAGGGCTATCTTCTTGAAACGCCTGAGCGATTCGACCGAAGCCCTTTTCGCCGATCGCGGGAAGTCCCGCCTCCCGAGGACGGCCTTGAGTCCCTCGACGTCCCGCTTGACGCAGGCGGTGAGGAAGGCCTCCCTCCGCCGGGACCGGCAGAAACGGCGAACCGGCTCACGAAGCCTGAGCGAAGGAAGCTGGTCGTCGACCAGGGCCATCCAGGCGCCGATCGCGTCCGAATCGAAGGATCGACTAGCGTGCCGGAGCATTCCGAGGGCCGGCTTCACGAAGATATCGGCCGCCAGGGAATCGACGATCCCCGACGGTGCGTCGGGCTTCAGCCGTCCCGACCCGTCTAGGTAGGGACCGTATTTTCGTTCGATCAGGGAACTGTCGACGATCTGGTTCAAGGCTGCTCCATGGGATGCGTTCGGCTAGAGCTTGAAGCCGAGGCCGGCGGTGATGTAGAAATTGGCGATGATCGAGCTTACGTGCCCGGTCGGATTGTACAGGGGGTTGTAATTCATGCAGCAGGCGAGGCCGAGGGAGCCGCGGATCGAGTCGGTCAGGAAGTAGGCGGTCTCGGCGCCGTAGGTCATCTCCGCGTTGAACTTGTACTGGTCGTCGATCTTGTCCGCGGCGCTGCCGCCATAGTTCATGAAGTACACGTAGTCGTTGTCGCGGTTCATCCTCTGCACGTAGATGGTCGAACGGCCCCTCGGGTAATACACGCTGAAGCCCAGGTACTGGCTGTTGCCGCCGGTGCCGATCCCGGCGCCGATGATCTGGCCTCCGTTCGTCGCGCCCTGGGTCTCGTACAATCCGTGCGTGTACCAGCTCCAGGGACCGAGAAATTCGTAGTCGCGCGAGGATTCGAGGTCCGTGATCTCCGCGGTGATGACGCCCACGACCCGCTTCGATTCCCCGAAGCCGACCAGCTTCCTCATCCCGAGGGTGTAGCCCTGGGTGTGGAAGGGATAGCGGACGACGTCGTTGATGCTCGGGCTGTAGTCGTCCCGGGCCCACTCGACGTAGGCCTCGACCCCGGCGGCGGGAAGCAGGTAGTCCGCGGTCAGGGAGGCCTCCTGGTTGTCCTGGTCTCCGTGGCCGCTCTTGAAGGTCGGGATCGAAAGGACGAGCATGTTCTCGAGTCCGTTCGCCCCCCATTCTGAAAACATCACCCGATTCACGCCGAGGGTAAGCCCGGGCAGCACGGCCGGGGCGAGGGAAAGGCTCAGGCCCGTAAAGAGGCTGTGCGAGTTCGAAGCGCTCGATGCGTACTCGGATGCGGAGGTATAGCCCCACCAACCCCGGGCTTCCACATCGCCGATCGGCGTGGCCGTCTTCCTCAGGCCGAAATCGAACTTGGGATAGCTCGGCGCGTTGTTGGAGGAGAGGATGGCGTTCCGCCTCGAGGGCCCGAGCCAGACGGCCTGGGTGCCGAAACCTAGGGTGAACGTGCCGTAGGTGTAGCGGAGTTCCGTGTCGCCCCAGTCGAAGGCGTAGACCGGCTTGTCGCCAGGACGCTGGTAGAGGTCGATGACGTCCCCATGCCAGAAATAGCCGTAGTCGCTGCCGGTCGCCGTCGAGGGCAGGATGTCGAAGTCCTTGTTCTGCTCGAATGCGACGACGGGCTTCACCGTCGCCTCGAAGCCGAAGGCCTCGGCGCGAATTCCCGCTGAAAGGCTCGAGTTGAGGCCGACGCCCTGCCAGAGGACCCCGTCGTCGAAGCCGTGGGGATAGGCGGTGTTGTACGAATTGAAGAGCTCGGGTCCGTAGATCCTGACGTCGACGCTCCCCATCTTCCTCGTCGTCGAAAGCTCGAGATCCTGCCAGGGATTATCGCCGGAGGCGACCGATCGCCTGTCGTCGGAGAGGGTCCGGTAATTGAGGGTCGGACGCTCCGAAAGCCCCATGAGCTCGAGAAGGCCGTAGTACTCGGCGTTTTCGGAAAGGAGGGCTTCTTGTCCGGTCGCGGCGAAAAACCCGAAGGTGAGAATCAGAAAACCGAAGGCCCGTTTTTTCATCGTTGCTCCATGTTCGAATCGTCGGGGAAGAAGTCGCCCAGGCGCTTCCGCACCAGGCCGATTCTCCACATCTGTTTCGTCTTGTAGGAAAAATACACGAAGATGTCGCCGCCGTCGCACCAGGCGGTGCTGCGGTAGACGAGCCTCGAGCCGAAGGGCCTTTCGGCAAAGATCTTCCGGTCCGAAACCGTCCAGTGCACGAGGTCGGCGCTCCGGGCCAGCCTCAGGTCGTAGGTCCGCCTGCCCTCCCCGATCTTCTCCGTTTCGTCCAGAATCAGGTAATGAAAGCCCTTCCCCTTCACGATGTCGACGTGCCAGGGGACGAAGGGGAAACGGTCGAAGACGGGAAGGCTCGCCGTCTTCCTGTCCCAGGAATCGGGCCTCGCGCTTTTCAGGAACTCGACGCGATAGGGCCTCTCGGTCGTATTCACGTAATAGAGGAAGAACTCCCCGTCCAGCTCGGCCAGGGCAGGGGACACGATCATGGGATCGGGATTTTCGCCCTGAAGCTCCCAGTTACATTCCGCCGCCCTGGTCCAGTCCAGCCGATCCCGGCTCTCGAGGAGCACGAGGTTCTGGCGCTCGGGCCTCAGGGTTTCCAGGTAGAAAAGGTGATACGTGCCGTCGATCAGGCTCAGGTCGGGATCGTCGTTGTGGTCCCTGTCCGGCGCGGGCGCGAGGGGATTGAGCCCCCGCCTTTCCTCCCTGAACCTGAGTCCGTCCGTCGAGACCACGACCGAGGGATTCTCGTACCGATCGTTCGTGAACGGATAGGGGGTGAAGGCGAGAACGAAGGGCCTTCCCGGTCCGTCGGTCCTCAGGATGTCGGGATGCACGGCCTGGTCGGATCCGTCGTAGGTCGGAACCCGAAGCCGGACGGGAACGTCGTAGCGGAGCAACTCGAGCCTCGCCGGCAGGAAGACGCTCCCGGCCCGGTACCAGAGCGCGGCGGCCTTGCCGATCACGAGCCGCCTGAGGGATTTGATGAAAGCCCGCATGATGCCCCGCCCCTTCAGCTCGTCTTTCCCGCCATCTTGCGAAAGCCCTCGCTTGTTTCGAGCAGCTCCGCGTAGGTCCCCTTCGCCTCGATGCGTCCCTTATTCACGAACAGGATCAGGTCGCAATCGCGAAGGGTAGTGAGGCGGTGGGCTATCATGAAAATGGTCTTCGTATGGGAGTAATTGGTGATGGCTTCCATCACCGCCTCTTCGGTCACGTTGTCGAGGGCGCTCGTCGCCTCATCCATGATGAGGACGGGCGGATCCCGGTAGAGAGCCCGCGCGATCCCGATCCTCTGGCGCTGTCCGCCCGAGAGCCGGACGCCCCTTTCCCCGATGATCGTCTGGTAGCCTTCGGGAAGCTCCATGACGAAATCGTGGATCCTCGCGGCCTTGCCAGCCTTCACCACCGCGTCCATGTCGATCGTGTCCTTGCGGCTTCCGAAGGCGACGTTCGCGGCGACCGAGTCGTCGCAGAGGTAGATGCTCTGCTGGATATAGCCGATCGAGTTCTGCCATTTCCGGACGTTCTCGCCCTCCACCGGCACGTCGTCGATGAAAAAGCCTCCCTTCTGGGCCGAAAGAAGGCCGATGAGCAGGTCCACGAAGGTGGTCTTCCCCGCCCCGGTCGATCCGGCGATGCCGATGCTCATCTTGGCCGGAATCGTCAAATCGTCGATGACGAGGGCCGGCTTATCGGTGTTCTCGTAGAGGAATTCCAGGTTCGAGACCCGGATTTCCCTCGCGGGCTCGAGCCTCTCGGCCGTCGACGAACCGGCGGGAACCATCGTCGAGGAAAGGGCGAGATGGCTTTCGATAAGGTCGAGGGAAGACCGATTGCTTTTCATCTTCGCCAGGGCCCTGAACGAGAGCTGCAGGTTCGGCAGCATCTTGTACCCGGCGAAGGCGAACAGGGTCATGCGGGGAAGGACCGAGCTCAGGTCGTGGTAGGACAGGAGCAGGTAGAGGACGATGATCATGATCCCGCCGAAGGCCAGGGCCTCGAGAAAGTACTTCGGCAGGGTGCTGATGACCTCCTCGCTCGCTTCGAGCCTCGAGAACTCCCGGGAGGGTTTCGCGAACGCTCGGAGGAAATTGTCCTCGACGCCGAGGAGCTTGATCTCCTTCACCCCGCCGAGGGCCTCTCCCACCGCCTGGAACCTGATCTTGTTGAGCAGGACCCATCGCCTGGAAATTCCCGAAAGCTTCTTCCTCGACAGGAAGAAGATCAGGGCGTAGGAGCCGCCGAGGGCCACGCTGACGAAGAAGGCCAGAAAGGGGTCGATCGCGACGAAGAGTCCGATGATGAAGATGATCGAGACCCCGCGCGCGATGAAGTCGATGCCCGAATTGACGATCCCGGAGAAGACCCGGGTGGTTTCCGTGAGCACGTTTTTCGACAGCTCCGCGCTGTTCCGGTCGAGGAAGAAGGCGTAGGGCTGGGAAAGGTAGGTGGAGAGCAGCCGGTTGGAAAGGGTGTAGCGCCTTCCGTTCGCGAACCGCTGCTGGGCGTAGAAGGTCAGGGCGGAAAGGGCCGAGCTGAACAGGATCATGCAGATCGAGCCCGCGCCGAGGGCGATGAGGAAGGCCCGGTCGGAGGAGAACCCGAGCATCCCGTACGCGGCCGCGAGGTACTTGTTCGTGTGGACGATGGCCGGATTCCCGATCACGCTCATGAAGGGCACGATCGAGCTGATGCCCGCGAGGTCCACGAGGGCGCACACCACCATCGAGGCGATGAGGAGACCGAGCTGCCGCTTTTCTTTTTTGGCCAGGAGCCGTACGGCCCTGATAAAGGGATCGATGAATGGTATGGTCATTGGTATTTTTTCAGGGCTTCCACGAAGCGGTCGTTTTCCCCGGTCGCACGAACGGCGAGCCGGATGAACTGGCCCTCGGGAAACCCCGGTTTGTCTCCTAAATCCTTGATGAATATCCGGCAGTCTTCGAGAAGAAAATCCGCAAGCGCGCGGGAGGAAAGCCCCGCCTTGAGGCGGCAGAGCAGGAAGTTAGCCTGGGAGGGATAGACGCTCATCATCCCGGTGGCCTCGAGAGCCCCCGCGAACCTGGCGCGCTCCTCGGCGATCTCGTCGCAGGAGGCGAGGTACCACCGCTTGTACTTGTCGACGATCTGCAGGAAGAACTCGGCGAACGAGTTGATGTTCCAGACGGCGGGCGCCTTCCTGATCGCGGCGGCGAGCTCGAGGTCCCCCGTGGCGAGGACGCCGAGCCTGAATCCCGGAACCCCGTAGCTCTTGGAGATGCTCTTGATGACGATGAGCCCGGGGTGGGAAGCGAGGTAGTCGTCGTCCAAAAGGGTGTAGCGTTTTTCACGTTCCGCGAAATCGATGAAGGACTCGTCGAAGATGACCCGCTTCCCCTTGGAGAGAAGGGTCTCGACCAACCCCTTGACCTCGTCCTTCCCGAGGAAATGGCCGCTCGGGTTGTCCGGGTTCACGAGGACGAGGATGTCGGCGCCTTCCATGGCCGCGATCAGCTCGGCGGTGCCATAGGAAAGGTTGCCATTCGCCGTCGGCACGACGATCGTCCTTTCCTTGCCGAACCGCGCGGGATACTCGTTGAACGAGGGCGACGTGATCGCCATCCGCCCCGGAAGGAGGCGCGAGGCCACGTCGATGAGCTCGGCCGCCCCGTTTCCGACGACGATGCGCTCGGGTTCGATACCGAACACCTTTCCCGCAAGCGAGCTCTGGATCCGTGCGGCCGAGGGATACTGGGACATGAGCTCGCGGAAGCTCGAAAGCATCTCCTTGACCATGCGCTTGGGCGGGAAGTAGGGGTTCACGAGATAGCAGTAGTCCAGCATACCGGGAAAGCGCCAGTACCCGCCGTAGCGCTTCGCCATCAGGGCGTACTTCGTGTCCCCCTCCGAAAAGATGGTCTCGGCCACCTCGAGGTCGTTCGGGTCGTCGATCTCGTACCATCGCCTCGCGCTCACCGGCAGGGCCTTGAGCCTCACGTCGGAAAGGAAGGCGAGCACCTTGAGGACCTGCTCGTAGTACTCGTTCTGGCCGAAGGCGGCCATGTAGGCGTCGAGGAAGGGAAGGTAGAAGGTCTTCGAGAATTCCTTCGAAAACTTGTAGATGTTGACGGTCTTGTAGTAGTCCTCCACCCGCTTCCACTTGAAGTCGGCCTTGTCGATCACGCTCACGATGTTCCGCTTCTCGTCGACCATCGTGACGGTGCCGTCCATCCAGGACTCGAATTTCGACACGACCGCGAGGTTCGGCTCGACATCGTCGACCAGCTTCCTGATGATCGAGGGGTGGAAGATCAGGTCGCTCTCGAGCAGCAGGGAATCCTCCGCCGCGAGCTCCTGCCGCGCGAGCCAGAGGGAGTAGATGTTGTTCGTCTTGTCGTAGATGGGATTTTCGATGTAGCAAAGCTCGAGTTCGGGATACCTCCCCTCGAGGAAGGTGCGGAGGGTCTCGGCGCGATAGCCGACGACCATCACGACCCGCTTGATCCCGACGGCGATCAGGGCCTCGAGGGAGTGCTCGATCAGGGACTTCCCGTTCACCTTGACCATGCACTTGGTCCCGTCCCGGGTATACTTCCCGAGCCTCTTTCCCATTCCCGCGGCCAGGATAATTGCTTGCATCAGCGTTACCTCGTCGAATTCAGAAAAGGCTTTTTTCGCTCGTCGACGCCGCTGTCACAAATCCACGACCCGTTGGGTCAGCGAAACAGGGATCGTGCCCGTTCCAGGTCCTCGATCGTATCGACTTCGGTCGCCGGCCAGGAGGAGATGTCCACGGTGCGGAAGCCGAACCCGTGATCCACCATTTCCTTGAACGAGGCTTCATAATATTCATTCTCTCGCTTCTCGTCCACTATTCGGCGCCGCAGCGTCTCGAAAAGGCGATCCCGGGAACTCCGGTCGAAAAGCTCGAATCCGATCGACTCCCCCGCAGCCTTGCGCGGATCGATGGTCTTTGCCACATCCGTCACCCAGCCCGACTCGCCGCACACGATCTTCATCTCCTCCTCGCCGCACTCGTGCCGGTGGAGGGCGATGCAGGGCCGATCGGGACAGGCGAGGAGGGATCGGATCAGTTCGGCGGGGAAGAGGATGTCGCTGTCCAGAAGGAGGAATTCCCCCGGCGCCTCCGGTTCGGCGAGCATGAGGGAGTAGGCGTTGTTCGTCTCGGCATAGCGGTCGTTGTTGATCCAGCGGACACGCAGCGAGGGAAACCTCTCGGCCATGTGGGCCCGTATCATGCCGGGACGATAGCCCGTGACGATGACGACCTCGTCCACCCCGACGGCGACGAGGTTCTCGACCGCGCGCTGGAGGATGGACTTTCCGCCCACGTCGAGGAGGCATTTCGGGCTCAGGTCGGTCAGCGGCCTGAGCCTCGTGGCCATGCCGGCGGCAAGGAGAACGGCCTGCATCTCAACCGCGGTTGGCGAGAATGTCTTTCATGATCTCCACCAGCAAGTAATTCTGGTCGCGGGTTCCGATGGAGATTCGGACGCAGTTTTCGAAAATGGGTTCGCTGAAAAACTTTATCACCATGCCCTTCGTGAGCACCCGCTCCTTGAGCAGGTTGAAGTCGGCAGCGGGCAGGCGGGCGAGAATGAAGTTGGCGCAGGTCCGGAAGGGCTTGAACCCCATGGCGCGGAGTTCCTGGAACAGCATCTTTCCGTCCTCGATGATCATCGCGGCCCGTTCGCGGTAGTAGAGGTCCGATTCATGATCGAGGGAGGCGAACAGCATCTCCTCGGAAATGCGGTTGAACCCGAGGTACTTGCTGTTGTGCACCACGTACTCGTCGAGCCCGGATCCCAGAAAGGCGAAGCCGATCCGGAGGCCGGCGAGTGCGTAGTACTTGGACATCGTGCGCAGCACGATCAACCCGGGCCAGCACGCGATTTCCCGTTCGGGAAAGGGCGGGGCGCCGAAGCCCCAGTAGGCCTCGTCGAGGACCATCACCGTCTCGGGCGCCTTGGCCGCGAGGTACCGGCGAATCCGGTCCGGTTCGAGGTAGTTGCCCGTCGGATTGTTGGGGGACGCGAGGATGAAAACCCGGGGCTTCGCGGCGAGAATCCGGAAGATCTCGTCATCGTCGAAAGCCCAGCTCTCCTCGCCTTCAGTCATGTGGTATTCGACGAGATTGCCGTCGATTTCCTTGACGATGTGCTTGTAATACCACCACGACATATTCGGAACGGCGATATCGGCGCCCTTTCCCGCGGCCCAGTAAATGATCTGCTTCAGCAGATCCTCGGCGCCGTACCCGATCGCCACCTGCTCGGGCGCGATGCCGTACTGTTCCGCTATCCTCGACTTGATGCGTCGGGGATAATCCCGTGAATATGTGGAGAAATACTCCATGTCCATGTGTTCAAGGACGTCGTGGCATTTCGGCGAAGGACCGTAATTGTTCTCGTTGCGGTCCATGATGATCATTCTGTCCATATTCTTCCTCGTGTGCGTGCCTATGTTAGCAAGTTAGGACATGGCCCGCAAGAGGGAAAAATATTCATTTAACGCTTTTCTCACCAACCCATGTTGTATTCCTCATATACACATGATAAAATCAAGAAGGATTATTATGAAACAATCATTTTTCGATAAAACCATCGGACTCAGGAATCTTGTCGACACCCGGGATATTCTGGAAGGCGCCGGCATTCCCATGTTCCTGCACTGGGGTACGCTTCTGGGTGCCGTCAGGGAAAGGGACTTCATACCGCACGATAACGATATCGACGTCGGCTTTTATTTCTCCGACGTCGACCGGTTTCTCGCCCTCAAACCCAGCTTCGAGGCGAAGGGGTTCGAGTTCATCGGCGACGGGATCTACAACCGGAAAGACGGGTATATCTACAAGGTGATACGGGACGGAGTCGATATCGACCTGTTTCCGGCGAGGAAGGTACGCCACCTTTTCAAGGGCAGGCTCTGGCAGCTCGACGAGAGAACCACCGTCCCTCCACGTTTCCTCGACTCCCTCGAGGACGTCGACTTCCTCGGTGCGAAGTTCCGGGTTCCCGCCGATCCCATCGGCCTCATGCGGAACCTCTACGGCAAGACCTGGAACATCCCCATCGCCGACTATCCGGCCCGGGTCGACTGGTTCGTCCGCGTGCAGAAGCTCGTCGCCTCGCCGCTCAGGATACCCTTCTACGTCATCCGGTTCATCAAGACGCGAATGAAGCTCAAATCCGCCGGACGCCGGCAGGCCGAAAAGAGCTAGGTCCGGCGCGTCTGGCTCACTGTCCGACGGCGAAATACCGGAAGCCCATTGCCTCGAGATCGCTTCTCTTGTAGATGTTCCTGAGGTCGAAGAAGTTGGGCGAGGAAAGAAGAGTCTTCACCTTTGCGAGGTCGAGATTCCGGTACTGGTTCCATTCGGTCACGATGACGACGGCGTCGGCGCCCTGGATGGCGTCGTACTCGTCCCTGGCGAAATAGATCGAATCCTTGATGGAGGCGAGACGCCAGGCCGCTTCCTTCCCGGCGACCGGGTCGCAGGCCCGGATCTTGGCCCCTCCTGAGGCGAGGCCCAGGCAGATGGCGATGGCGGGAGCCTCCCTCATGTCGTCGGTGTTCGGCTTGAAGGCGAGGCCGAGGATGGCGACCGTCTTGCCCTCGAGGCCGCCGATTCCCTTCTCGATCTTCACGACCATGCGGGCCTTCTGCCTCTCGTTCGCTTCGATCGTCGTTTCCACGATGGACATCGGCTCGCCGAAATCCCGCCCCGTCCTCGCCATCGCGAGAGTATCCTTCGGAAAGCAGGAACCGCCGTAGCCCGGCCCCGAATGCAGGAACTTCGAGCCTATCCTCCCGTCCTTTCCCATGGCCCTCGCCACGTCCTGGACGTTGGCCCCGGCCTTCTCGCAGAGGTTCGCCACCTCGTTGATGAAGGTGATCTTCACCGAGAGGAAGGCGTTCGAGGCGTACTTGATCATCTCCGCCGTCTCGAGGTTCGTCTCGATATAGGGAGTCTCGTTGAGGTAGAGGACGCGGTAGACATCCTTCATCAGCTTCTTCGCCCGATCACTCTCCGCGCCGATGACCACCCGGTCCGGGTGGGTAAAGTCCTGAACGGCCGATCCCTCGCGGAGGAACTCGGGGTTCGAAACCACGTCGAACTCCCGCTTCACGCCGCGCAGCGAGAGCTCCTCGTCTATCCAGGACTTCACCTTGCGCGCGGTGCCGACCGGCACCGTGCTCTTGTCCACGACGACGACGTAGCCCTCGAGATTCCTCGCGACGCTCCTCGCGGCCGACTCGACGTACTTGAGGTCGGCGCTGCCGTCATCCGCGGGGGGCGTGCCCACCGCGATGAACACGGCATCGGCTCCCTTGATGGCCAGAGCCGGGTCGGTCGAAAACGAAAGTCGCCCGGCCGCCACATTTCTCGATACGATATCCTCGATTCCCGGCTCGTAGATGGGAATCTCCCCTTTCTTGAGGGCTTCTATCTTCTTCCCGTCCGTATCCATGCAGACCACGGTATTCCCGAAATCCGCGAGACAGGCCCCGCTCACGAGGCCGACATAGCCGGTACCAATGACGGCGATTGAACTCATAGTCGTTTCTCCATAGAAAAGGCGTTGCCGCTAGTACAAACCCAGACTTTTCGCGTAGATAAAGGCAAGGAAGGTCGTCGTCAGGATGCTCATGATGCCTGAAATCTGTCCCAGATAGTGCAGAACGCTGTTCGCCGGGACGATGATCTTGTCTTCGGGTTCGATGGTTGCAGAGTTTTTTTTATCTCTATCGCTTTTATCGGATACATGCACAATATTGAAGCTGTTCAAATCCGTGTTGATGCCGCCAGCAAGGTTCACATAGTATTTCCAGGTACGGCCAGGCACGTAAGGATAGCGCCCCGGTGCAGCCACGGCGCCGCCAACGGTGATAAAAAACTGCTTGAAGGGAACGACGAGGTGGTCGTTATCCTGAAGCGTCACGTCATCGGCGGGAGAAAAGGAGTAGATGAGCTTCGAGAGGTTGACCGGAATGATGCCGGAACTGCGGGAGATATAGCCATTTTCAAGGTCGGCCACGGACAGGATCTGGTTCCCCTTCTCGAGGGTGAGGATGATGTCGTGGACGGTCTCCCCGTTATTAAAACGGTGGGGGAGCTTTTCCATCGTATTCGGCGATTCTTTGTTGGAGTCGGCGAGGCTAATCACCGTGGGGTCCTTGACGATCTGCTTCGTGACGGCCCCTTCGATGAATACGACCGGGAGGAAATCGGTCCGCGTCTGGATCGTCACGGTATCGAGGTCGCGAAGCGTATACGGAGAGCCATAGCCTCTCGAAAGATCGAGGTTCCTCGTTTCGGAAATCGTTTCCATTCCCGTAGCAAGGCTGTCCACCTTGACCTGGGAGAGGTCGGCAAGCTTCGTAAGCCCATCGCCGTAGAGTTCGATAACGGTCTGCAATGTATCGGTGTTCAGGATGTTATAGATGCCAGGTCGTTTCACTTCGCCTTTCAGCATTATCTTTCGGTCGAATTTATTGATAACGATCGTATCTCCAGCCTTCAGGAGGGGATTCTGAGTCAAGTCGCCGAACCGAAGGGCACGAAAAAGATCGTAATGGGCGACCTCCCCCTTGGCCGAGATAATTTCGATATCCCTATCGGAGGCGAATCGGGTCGGTTTCGCGGAGACCTCGGAAAGCCTCATGAGACCCCATGCCTTCGAGAAGCCCGCCTGCTCTACCTCTCCCCTGAGATAGACCTGGAAAACGCCGGGCGATCTGATGACTAGCCGTGGTGCTGAATAGGAATAGGCCTCGAGTGCCTTTTTCTCCGCATATGCCTTCAACTGTTGGAAGGTCTGCCCCCGAACTGCGACGGTTCCGAGGGTTCCCAGGTTGACGTTGTACCCGGCGTCCACGACAACCGATACAGTGGTAGACCCCGCGCCGGTTACGAACGAAAAGATGTAGCTATCCCCCGGCGTCACCGGATAGAGGGGATCGGCCATCGCGAGGTCAGCTTGGTTTGCCGAAAACGCCGTTGTTCCCGTTGAGCCGTCGATGCCCTGGACGCTCTGGGTTCCCGAAGCGAAAGGATCCCACGATGAATTCGAAAATCCGTCACCTAGTGACTGATTCGACGAAGACAAAACGGACGAATTCTGCGAACCCAATCCAAACAGGGAGGAACCGCTTCCCCCCAGCAGCGAGGAGCCACCGGAGCCTTGGCCGGTCAGCGACTGCTGAAGCTGGTTCGATAGGGTCGAGCTGCTCTGGGCGAATGCGCCAGAAAAGGCTACTGTCGCAATAATAACAATACAGCCAAAACGCTTCATGTTTTTTCCTTAGTGAGACCTTTCAGTCTCCCCATCGCTTCCGAATCACTCTTCATGTTCTCCCACGCATTAAGGATAAAAGCGAGAAGGACACTCAAGAATAAACCTGCAAAGGTCGCAACGAGGACAATCAGGCCCCGTGAGGGACCACTTTTCATTTCGGGAGCCTCGGCAAGCTCCAGAACCTGGAAGGTCGGTTCCTCGCCGGTCAGGGAGAGCTTTGTGAGTTCGTACTGCTGGGTCAGAAGCTGATAAAGCGCTTCCTGAACCAGGAGGTCGCGCTTCAGGTGGCCGAACTCGAGGGCGATCTTGGGCAGCTCGTTCTGGGAAGGCATCACGTTCTCGTAATCCGTAAAGCCTTTCTCGAGCTGATCAAGTAATTTGGAAAGATTATCCCGCTCGGTCTGGAGACGTTTCAGGACCGGATCCTCGATACGCGAAAGCTGGGAGTAGGTCTTGATGTCCATCTCCTTCATGATAAGCTCTGAGCGGACCTTGGCGACCGTCGTGATCTGCTCCGTAGCGAGGGTGTCGGCGCTGATAACCCCGTACTTCTTCTGAAACACTTGGATTTCATCCTCGAGCCGGGTCATCTCGACCTTGACGTCGGCGAGCTTCTGCTCCAGCTGTTCCTTTTTCGCAAGGTTCTTGTCCCCGCCGATGACGGCGAAGCGCTTGTCGAGAACCCCGACCGCGTAGTTCACGAGGTCTCGCCCGAATACGGGATCCGTGTCCTCGAAGGAGAGGGTCATCGTTCCGGTTTTATCATCGAATTTGCCGATCAGTTTTTTTAAAAGAGCTTTTCGCACACCGGAACGGATGTTTTTCTTGATCCTGTAATGATCGGCGAGGTTGAATTTAGCTGCAATATCATCTTGAAACCCGTTCGTCTTCGTGAGGAAAACGGCGAGCTGCCCGTTGCTTTTGCCTCCCCCCGATACCCCAGCGAGACCAGCAAGACTACCAAGACCGGACGACGAGAGCATTGACGACAAACCGCCCGACTGCTGATCGTTGATGATCATGATTGCGGTGGGCCTATAGACATTCGGCAAGTAATTTTTATCAGGTGGTAAAGCGAAAGAAACAAGAGAATAGATGATAGCCAAGACGAAAAAGGCGACCGTTATGCCGATAATCAGCTTCTTGTGTTTCAAAAGGACTGCTACGATGTCAATTATAGATATCTCGTCATTGGGAGAAGGAAGCGAAAGGATGCCATTTTTATGCACGTTCTCGATTTCATACTCATTCATGAATGTGGCCCTTATGTTGGAATACTATATCAGTGATCGTTTCCAGGAATCAAGCAATCAAGGTAGAAAGATCCACCACGAAGACACGATGGCACGAAAAGAAGAAAAAGGAAAATATATTTAGAGAATTTTCCTCTTTTTTTTCGTGATTCCTATGTATTAAGTCA
>DBTK01000036.1:24530-30821 GCA_002307015.1 Spirochaetaceae bacterium UBA1318 | reverse complement strand
CGGAATGTGTCGAACGGTCTGTCGCGACTGTCGTGCTATTTCGGATGGCACAACTATGGAAAGCGGTTCCGAGTGAAAGAACCGGTATCGTGTAATCAGACCCATGGCGAGGAAGCCGGGCTCGATCGGGACCTGATCGAGCAAGCCAGGCGAAGCCTTTTCACCGAACGGGCGTTCCTGTCGTTGTCGAAGCTCGATAGGGTTGAGACTCAGATCTGGAAGAAGGGCTTCCCAACGCCGGGAAAGAGCGGTCCCGATTATCTCCCGGCCTTCGCCTTGGCTTGAGGAGTGACTGATACCTAAGCTTCATAACACTAATGACGCCTTGCGCGCGAGCCTGTTTCCTGATAGTATACGGTACCCGATGAGGCGCGAAGGGTGCGGGATCGGCGACAGATCGAACCAATAGGGAAGGATAGTATGGGAATCAGAGGCGAATTATTTTCCACGAAAGTGACGGTCGAAAACAGGACCTACTTTTTCAACATCAAGGAAAACCGCATGGGCGATGTCTTCCTCAACATCGTTGAAAGCAAGAAAATGGAATCCCAGGAGTTCGATCGGCACGCCATCGTCCTGTTCAAGGACGACATGAAGGAATTCCTCACCGGCCTCGACAAGGCCCTTCATTTCATGGAAAAGAGCCTGCAGAAACGCGAGGTCGAAGCCCGCTCCCGTCGGACGGAAGCCACCAAGCGTGCGACGACGGGCGATCCCAAGAAACGCGTCGTGATCAGCCGGAAGGACGACCCCGAGGCGCCGAAAAAGACCGAACATCATGTATCCGGAAAGCTTCACGTCGTCGCCCGGAAACGGACTCCGAAATCCGATAAATAACCGTAGTCGTTCAAAATGCGGTCGCATTTTGAATGGACTGCACGACATCTACTCTCACACCCTCAATAACTGAACGTTTTTCTCTGTATAGCGGATGGCCCATAGATCCCGAGGAGCCGTTTGTGCTCCTTGGTGGGGTATCCCTTGTGCCTCTCGTAGCCGTAGCGGTCGTCTATCCACGAATACCGCCTCATCCACCGGTCCCGCGCCGTTTTCGCAAGAATCGATGCGGCCATGATCTCGGGAACCAGGGAATCGCCGCGGACGATGGCCCGGCAGGGCCCGTCTATCTCGGGGCAGTAAAGCCCGTCGACGAGGACCTCGGCCGCCTTAACGCCGAGGCTTTCATAGGCCCGCTTCATCGCGAGGAGGCTCGCCCTGAGGATGTTGATCCGGTCTATTTCGAAGGGCCAGGCCCAGGCGACCGACCAGGCGATGGCCTTGTCATAGATCGCCGCCATCGCGATCTCCCGCTTCCTCTCCGAAAGCTTTTTCGAATCGTTCAGGAGCTCGAACGGAAAATCGGCGGGGAGGATGACCGCCGCGGCCGTGACCGGACCCGCCAGGGGACCCCGTCCCGCTTCGTCTATGCCGCACACCATGAGCCACTATACCACGCCGAGAGCCCGGAACATGAGCCCCTGCAGGCCCGAATTTCAAATTATCCGTTTTCCGCCTGATTTTGTATTGACAAATAGAAACAATACCCATATGCTTCGGTCGTTGTTACTACAAACAGTAACAACGGATGGAGGCTGCAATGGAAACTTCTTCGACCAGAAAAGACGCGGTGATCAGGACCATACCCGGAGAAAAGGACACCCCATTCGCCCTCGCAGCCAGGCTGGGGGCTAAGGCCCTGCTCGAGTCCCGGTCTCTCGACCGGAGGAGGGAACGCTACTCGATCCTGCTGATCACCGAGGCCTTCACGGTGATCCAGCGGGACGAGGCGGTCTCGATCGAGAGGGAGGGAACGGCGACACCCGTCGGAGACCCGGGAGATGACATCCTCGACGTCGTTTTGAGAATAGCGGGCGAAAACGCGGGCAGGTCCTGGGACTTTCCCTTCCCGGCGGGAGGGATCGGTTTCCTTTCCTACGAGTTCCTCCGCTTCTGCGATTCCTTCAGCCTGCGCGATAAGCCCGATCCCCTCGGGGTCCCGGACGCGGCCTACATCTTCGGCCACGTCTACCTCATCTTCGACCACTACACGGACACCATCCTCCTTCTGGGCCTGAACTACGGCGAGCACGAGATCGACCTCGAGGCCGAGTGCATCCGCGTCGCGGCGAAGATCGGCGAGCCCGACGCCGAGGCCAGGACCGAGTCGAAGCGCCACCCCATCGAGGTCGAGAACGAGGCGGGGGAACGCGACCGCTACATCGCCGGGGTGGAGAGCATAAAGAGGGAAATCGTCGCCGGGAACCTCCTCCAGGGCGTCCTTTCGCGAAGGCTCTACCTGAAAACCGAGATGAGCGCCCTCGAAGCCTACCGGGCGCTCAGGACCGTGAACCCCTCGCCCTACCTTTTCTACCTGGATTTCGGCGGCTACCAGATCTTCGGCTCATCCCCCGAGGTGATGCTGAAATGCCGAGGCGGAAGGCTCGTCATGAGGCCGATAGCCGGAACGCGGAAACGCGGGAAAACCCCGGCGGAGGACGAGGCTCTCGAGGCCGAGCTCAGGGCCGACGAGAAGGAGAAGGCCGAGCACCGGATGCTCGTCGACCTCGCCAGAAACGACCTCGGTCGTGTATCGGTCCCGGGCTCCGTCAAGGTGACGGAGTTCATGGCTGTCGAGCGCTACTCCCACGCGATGCACCTGGTCTCGGAGGTCGAGGGCCGGCTCTCGCCCGGCCTCACCGGGATCGAGGCGATCAGGGCCGTATTCCCGGCCGGGACGGTCTCCGGCGCCCCCAAGATCAGGGCCGTCCAGATCGTCGATTCCCTCGAGGGGGAAAAACGGGGATTCTATGCGGGCCTCGTCGGCTACATGGAACCCGACGGAAATATGGATACCTGCATCACGATACGGAGCGGCCTCCGGAAAGACGGCCGGATCATTCTGCAGGCGGGGGCCGGCATCGTCTTCGATTCGATCCCCGAACGTGAATTCGAGGAGACCGGAATAAAGCTCGCGGCGCTTTCGGCCGCGGTCGGACTGGAGGAAGCCCATGTACCTGCTGATCGATAACTACGATTCCTTTACCCACAACGTTTTCCAGCTCCTCTCGGAGCTGACCACAAAAACCGTCCTCGTGAAACGGAACGACGAGATCACCCTGGACGAGATCGAGCGCCTCGCCCCGGAAGGCATCATCCTCTCGCCGGGGCCGGGAAGGCCGGAGGACGCGGGGATTTCCCTCGAGCTCGTGAAGCGCTTCGCCGGCAAGGTCCCGATACTCGGGATCTGCCTCGGCCACCAGACCATCGCCCAGGCCTTCGGGGCCTCGATCGTGGGCGCGAAGCGGATCGTCCACGGCAAGGTGGACGAGATCAAACTGGACGGGAAGGGGCTTTTCAGATCGATACCCTCGCCCTCTCCCTTCACCCGCTACCACTCCCTCGTGGTCGACGGCGGGACCCTGCCGAGCGAGTTCGAGGTGACCGCGACGAGTCCCGACGGCGACATCATGGGAATCAGGCACCGCTACTTCATCACCCTCGAGGGCATCCAGTTCCACCCCGAGTCGATCGCCTCGGAACGGGGCAGGCGCGTCCTCGCCAACTTCCTCGACTATAAACGGGAGCCCTTTCCGGCCGAGCGCCTCCTCTCCCGGCTGATCGCCGGGGAGAACCTGAGCTTCGACGAGGCGGCCGCCTTCATGGACGAACTGACGGAGGGAAACCTGGGAGAATCGCGCACCGCGGCCTTCCTCATCGCCCTGAACGCGAAGGGGGTCGTTCCCGAGGAGATTGCCGGCTGCGCGAGCGTTCTCAACCGGAAGAAGATCACGCTCGGGACTAAGGAACCCTCGGTCGACCTCTGCGGGACCGGGGGGGACGGGGCGGGGAGCTTCAACATCTCCTCGATGGCCGCCCTGATCGCGGCGGCAGGGGGGGCGCGGGTCGCCAAGCACGGGAACCGGGCCGTCAGTTCCAAGAGCGGCAGCGCCGATTTCTACCGCGAACTCGGCATCCCGATCGACCTGAAGCCGGAGGCCTCAAAGGCCCTCCTCGACTCGACCGGCTTCGCCTTCCTCTTCGCCCCGATCTACCACGCGGCGATGAGGCACGCGGCCGCCGTCAGGCGCGAGCTGGGGGTGAAGACCATCATGAACCTGATCGGCCCCCTCTCGAACCCGGCCGACGCCGCCTACCAGATCATCGGGGTCTACGACGAAAACCTCTGCATGCCCATACTCACCGCGGCTCGGCTCCTCGGCGCGAAGCGGGTCATGACCTTCCACGGGGACGACGGCATGGACGAAATCTCGGTTTCGGCTCCGACGCGGGTCTGCTTCTGCGACGAGGACGGGAACGTGAGCGATTTCCGCATTAAGCCGGAGGACTTCGGCATCGTCCCCTTCGCGGCGATCGACCTCAAGGGCGGCACGGCGGCAGAAAACGCGAGCGAGGCCCGGCTCATCATGGACAACGCGGGAAGGCCAGCCCTCAAGGAAGCCTCCCTCATCAACGCGGGGGCGGCTCTCTTCGTCTGCGGCAAGGCGACGAGCATCATGGAGGGCTACCGAGCGGCTTCCGCCGTCCTCGCCTCCGGCGCCGTCAAGGCCAGGTTCGAGAGCATCGTCCTCGAATCGGCCGCTCTGGCGGGCTAGCATGGAAAACGTCCTCGAATCCATACTTTCAGACCGAAAGGCCAGGGTTGCCTCGACCGGCCCCGAGGAGGGCTGCGCCGTCCCGAAGAAACGCGAGGTTCCCCTCGTACCCTTCGGCTTGAGGCCATTCCTTATCTGCGAGGTGAAGCGCAGGTCCCCTTCGAAAGGCGACATCGCGCCGGACCTCGACGCGAGCGATCAGGCGGGACGGTACGCCGCTGCGGGGGTGGGCTCGGTTTCCGTGCTGACCGAACCGACGCGGTTCGGCGGGAGGCTCTCCGACCTCGTCGCCGTCAAGCGGGCGATGCCCGGCCTCTCGGTGCTGCGAAAGGATTTCCTCTTTTTCCTGGAGGACATCGAGGTCTCCTTCCGGGCCGGGGCCGACGCCGTCCTCCTCATCGTCTCCATCCTGGACCCGGAAACCCTGGCCCTCCTTCACCGGAGGGCGGCCGAGCTCGGCCTCGCGGCCCTCGTCGAGGTCCACTCCCCCGAGGACATCGCGAAGGCCAGGGCGATCGGGGCTCCCCTCGTCGGCCTCAACAGCCGGAACCTCGCGACCCTCGAGGTCGACCCCTGCCTTCCCCTCAAGCTGAAACCCCTCATCGACTGGAAGGCGCGGCTCGTCTACGAATCGGGGATTTCCTCAGGTGAGGACGCCGCCTTCGCGATCGGGGCAGGCTTCGACGGCCTTCTCGTGGGGGAGGCGGCGGTCAGGAATCCCGCCCTCCCCGCCTCCATCGTCGGCGTGATGACGGCGACGGAAACGCGCTACTCCCGCGGATCCTTCTGGGAACGGCTTTACCGGGGCTGGAATCCGCGAAGGCCCCTCGTCAAGGTCTGCGGCATCACCCGTCGCGGGGACGCCGAGCTCGCCTCACGTCTCGGGGCCGACGTCCTCGGCTTCGTCTTCGCCCCCTCGCCCCGGCGGGCCGAGAGCGGATTCGTGAGGAGCCTCGGCGATCTGGGCCCGCTCAAGGTCGCCGTCGTCGCCCTGAAAAAGGGGGAGGTTCTGTCCCCGGAGGTTCTGGATCTCCTCGAATCCGGTTCGATCGACGCCGTCCAGTTCCACGGGGAGGAGGAGGCCGACGAGCTTCGACATTTCGCCTTTCCCTGGTACAAGGCGCTCCGACCGAGATCGAAGGCCGACCTCGACCACCATTATTCCTCACCCCGCGTCCTCGTCGACGCCTGGTCGGAATCGGCCCGGGGAGGCACGGGGAAGCGGCTCGACGACGCCTTGGTCGACGCCGCCTCGGGGCCGATCTGGCTTGCCGGAGGGCTCAACCCCGGAAACATCGCCGAGGTCCTCGACCGGCACGAGCCGGAACTCGTCGACCTTTCAAGCGGCCTCGAAGAGGCCCCCGGGGTGAAAAGCCGGGATAAAATGAAGGATTTTTTCTCAATCATAGGAGCGAGGCATGAACGATAGCGATCAGAACGGCTACTTCGGGGATTTCGGCGGCCGGTACGTGGCCGAGGTCCTGAGACTTCCCCTCGAGGAACTGGAAGCGGCCTTCAGGGCGGCCATGACCGATCCGGCCTTCATCGCCGAGCTCGACCTCTGCCTTTCCTCCTGGGTCGGGAGGCCGACCCCGCTCTACTTCGCCGAAAACGCGACGAAAAAGCTCGGCGGCGCGAGGGTCTACATCAAGATGGAGGGGCTCGCCCACACGGGGGC
>DBTK01000036.1:4899-24194 GCA_002307015.1 Spirochaetaceae bacterium UBA1318 | reverse complement strand
GGAGACCGGCGCGGGCCAGCACGGGCTCGCCACGGCGGCGGCGGCGGCCAAGCTCGGCCTCGAATGCCGGGTCTACATGGGAGAAGTCGACATCGTCCGGCAAAGGCCGAACGTTTTCTGGATGGAAACGATGGGGGCCGAGATCGCCCCGGTGGCGTCGGGCTCCCGGACGCTCAAGGACGCGGTGAACGAGGCCCTCCGCGACTATGCGGAAAGCTTTCCCGACACCCACTACGTGATCGGCTCGGCCCTCGGTCCCGCCCCCTACCCTGACATGGCGAGGGAGTTCCAGGCAGTGATCGGGAGGGAAACGGAAAAACAGCTCGCGGCTATCGGCGTCGTGCCGGATGCCCTCGTCGCCTGCGTCGGGGGCGGGTCGAACTCGATCGGGTTTTTCGCCCCCTTCATCGCCAGGGACAAGCCCCGGCTCGTCGGGGTCGAGGCCGGGGGCCGGGGCACGGGTCCCGGAATGAACGCCGCCAGGATGTCGGGCGACGGAAAACCGGCCATTGCCCAAGGCTATAAAAGCCTCTTCCTCACCGACGGCGACGGCCAGCTCCTCCCCACCCACTCGGTCTCGGCAGGCCTCGACTATCCCGGGATCGGCCCCCAGCTCGCAAGCCTCGGGAGGACCGGCCGAATCGAGTTCGCGACTGTTTCCGACGCCGAGACGATAGAGGCCGTTAAATTCTTCGCCCGGAACGAGGGCATCGTGTTCGCCCTCGAGTCGGCCCATGCGGGGGCCCAGGTCCTGAAGTTGGCACCTTCCATGCCGAAATCGGCATCGATCGTCGTGAATATGTCCGGCCGCGGCGACAAGGACATCTTCATCACCGCACGAGCCCTCGGCGGGAAGCCTTGGGCGGAATTCCTCAAGCGGGAGGCCGGAATTGAAGCATAATCTGATGACCCATATGATAGCGTTCTATCCAAACGCGGAAACCACCTTCGAGGCGGCGATGGGCCTCGTCGAGGGTGGAGCCACCCATATCGAAGTCCAGTTCCCCTTTTCCGACCCCCAGGCCGACGGCCCCGCGATCCAGGAGGCATCCGGCATCGCACTCGAGGCTGGCTTCACCGTACGGAAGGGGTTCGATCTCATCGCCAGGATTCGGGCATCCTGCGACCTTCCCGTCTTCCTCATGACCTACGGAAACCTGCCCTTCACCTTCGGCATTCCCGCCTTCGTGAAATCGGCACGGGAATCGGGATGCACCGGCCTCATCGTCCCCGACCTCTGCCTCCCTCATGACGAGGGACTCTCCCGGGAGGGTAAGCGCGTCGGCATTGAAATAGTTCCCGTCGTCGCGCCGAACATCACCGAACCGCGGCTTGCCGCCATCGGCGCCTCCGGCCCGCGGTTCGTCTACGCGGCCATCAGACACGGCATTACGGGAAGGCTCTCGACAATAGACGGCACGACGATCGATTTCATCAATCGGGTATCGAGGGCGATCCCGAGAGCCGGCATCTTCGCCGGTTTCGGCATCTCGACGAGATCCCAGGTCGAGGAACTCGCCCCCCTCGTGCTCGCCCCCGTCGTCGGCTCCCTCATCGTCCGGACGATAGCGCAGGCGACGGCTTCGGGAGGCAGCGTGAGGGATGCGACACGGGCAAAGGCAAGGGAACTCGTCGGATAGGGTCCGGTTCCGCGCCGTTTCGTTTGCCTACGTCTCGCATCTCAAACGTGATTGGCCTATGATTTCACCGCACCGGCGACCATGCCGGACACGATCTTCCTGTTGAAAAAGATGAAGAAGGCCAGCGGCGGGATGGAAATCAGCAGAACGTCGGCGAACAGGAGATTCCACTTGTTGAGGTAGGTGCTGATGAAATTGTAGAGGGTGAGCTGGACGGTCGCGTTCTTCGCGCCCGGGAGGAAATAGAGGGGATTCACGAAATCGTTGAAAACGGAGATCGAGGTGAGGATCGCGATCGTCGTCGATACCGGTTTCATCAGCGGGAAAATGACCTTGACGAACAGGTCCCAGCTCGTGCATCCGTCGATGAACGAGGCCTCGTCCAGTTCCCTCGGTATCGAGCCCATGTAGCCCCGGTACAGCAGCACGGAAAACGGGAAGGCGAGCGCCGCTTCAACCAAGGCGAGCCCCATCATGTTCTTGTAGAGTCCGATCGATTTGAGCACCCAGATGGTCGGAACGACGGCCGGCGGGATCATGAGCCCCGCCAGGACGAGGAAATTGATCCGGGAGATGCCCTTGCCCTTCCGCCTTTCAAGGACGAAGCCCGACATGGAGGAGATCCCGAGCAAGATCGCGATCGAGATGACGGTGATGAGCGTCGAGTTGACGTAGGCCCTTGAGAGCATGCGATTCGAGGCCGCAAACACCTCGGAGAAGTTGCTCAGGTACTGCGTTTTTTTCCCGAAGGCTATGCTCATCTCCGCCGCCTCGGTGGAAGTCTTTCCGGCGTTGGTTATCACGTACACGACGGGTACGCCGAAGATTCCCAGGGCAAGGAGGACGGCGAGGACCTCAACCGAAAGATGCGCCAGTTTGCGGTTCATAGATCGACCTCCACCTTCGTCAGAAACTTGTACATGGGCACGGCGAGAATGGAGACGACGATGAACAGGACGACGTTGCCGGCCGTGGATATTCCGTAGAAACCGCCTTGAAGCTGTTTGTAGATGATCGAGGCGATGAGGTCGCTCGTGAATCCCGGGCCTCCCTTCGTCATGACCCAGATAAGGTCGAAGGAGCGTATGCCGCCGATGAAGGCGAGCATGATGACGGAGTTCATGGACGATCGGGAGAGGGGCAGGGTGATGTATCGGAGCTTGTGGAAGGAGGAGCCGCCGTCGATCATGAGCGCCTCGTAGTAGTGCGGGGGGATGGCCTGTATCCCGGCGATGAAGATGGTCATCGCGATGCCCACGCCCTTCCAGACGTCGACAAGGGCCACCGAGAAGAGGGCCATCTTCGGGTCGCCGAGCCAGTCCGGACCATGGATACCGATCGCGGCGAGAGCCACGTTGATGAGCCCGCGCGAGGGATGCATGAGGCTCGAGAACATGATGCCGACCGCGATGGTGCTCAGTATGGTCGGGAAGAAGATGATCGAGCGCAGGAAGCCCTTCGTCTTCAAATTAGTGCACAGGAAGGCAGCCAGGAGGAATCCGATGATGACCTTCAAGGCGCAGGTGGAGACGGCGTACACGAGGGAGTTTCTGAGTCCGACATTCAGGGACGGTTCGGTGAGAAAGATCCTGAAATTGTCCAGCCCGGTGAAGGACCAATCGGAGAGGGTCCAGATGGTGAGGCTGAAGAAAAAGGACAGGAAGGTCGGCACGAGGAAAAAGAGGGCGTAGACGATCGCCGCGGGAATGAAGAATTTATACGAGTACAGTTTCGAGGTCAGGCTCGACATGGTGGTCTCCAGTTCAGGACCGAACCGAAAGCCAGCGGCCTTCGGTTCGGTTTTCGGTCAGTGATTATTACCAGCCGGGGAGCTTGAGCTGCTTGGCCTGCTTCTCGACGTCGCGATCGTACTCGGCCGCGCACTCGGCGGGGGTCTTGAGCGCCAAGCCTGCCTCGACGCAGATCTGCGGGAGGTTCGGTCCCTTGACGGGAGAGAGGAACTCGAGGGCGGGCGCGGTCTTGTTGGCGTCGATGTAGGCGATGGCGTCCTTGGTCGCCGCGAACAGGCTGTCGGGCATCTTCACGTTCTTGATCGCGAAGGCGCCATCGGGGGCCCCGACGCTCATGTAGGCCGCAAGGCCGTCGGCGGAGATGAAGAAATCCAGGAATTTCTTCGCGGCGACGATCTGCTTGGAGGTCTTGGGGATGGAGATGTTGGTCGGCATCCACAGGGTCACGCCGTTCTTGTCGGCCGAATCGCCGGGCTGGGCGAAGAAGCCGATGTCATTGATCTTGTCCGGGAAATTCTGGTTGATCGCGGAGAGCACCCAGGTAGCCATCGGATAGTGGGCTCCCTCGCCGTTGGCGAGCATCGACTGGGCCATGTCGTAGGTGGTCGACATCGGTTCCTTGTTCGTATAGCCCTTGGCGAAGACTTCCTGGATCTTCTCGAAGCCGCGGAGGGCCGCAGGCGTGGTGGCGAACTTGGCCTTGTTGGCCGTGTAGTCTTGGGCGAATTTCGGGTAGGCCGTCTGCAGGTTGTAGTAGTCGGCGAGGAGAAGGAGCTGGGCCGTCCAGTCGTCCTTGTAGGACGCGATGACGGCGACCTTCCCGGCAGCCTTGATCTTCTCGCAGTTGGCAAGGAAATCCTTCCAGGTCTTGGGAATCTTGAGGCCCAGCTGCGCGTAGATCTTCTTGTTGTAGAGAATCCCGCCCACCGGTATCGGCTGGTAGGGGATGGCGTAGAAGCCCTTGCCGGACGATACGACGGACTTGAAGGAATCCAGGATCTTGTCGGCGAAGGGTTCCTTGGAGAGGTCCACGAAATTCTTCTCGAGGTTGAGAACCTGGAACAGGGAACCCGAGTTGTAGGTAAGCAGATCCGGCATGTCGTTGGCGGCGATTCGCGTCTTGACCAGGTTCTCGCCTTCCGAACTTCCGGGCTTGAAGTCGAACTCTATATCTATCGGGTATTTCGCCTGGAAAGCGGCCACGACCGCATCGATGTTCTTTTGCTGCGGTTCGTTCGACCATTGGAGCCAAACCAGTTTCTGTCTGTCCGCCGCGTATCCACCCACGACCATGAGCACGGTCATGGCCGCGACGAAAGCGATCATCCTTTTCTTCATTGCAAGCCTCCTTGTTGGATCGGGGTCATCTCCTGACTCCGTACAGGATGGTAGCATCGGTTTTCCCGAACGCGACATGGACCGGAAGGCAATGGGGAATGGATTTTTCGTCACTCCCCTTCGTGCCGCATACCGTCCTTGCCGAGCCGGGAATAATCCGAGGGCGGCTGTCCGACCACGGACTTGAAGACGCGACTGAAATAGAAGGGATCGACGAAGCCGACCCTTTCCGCGACATCCTTGAGCGGCATGTCCGGATTCTCGCGGATGAGCCGTTTGGCCGCGTCGATGCGGACCGCCGAAAGGAATTCCCCGAATGATCGTCCCGCGTGCTGTCGAAACAGCTTGCTGAGGTAGGAGGGGGAAATGCGGAATATCGCGGACAGGGAGCCCAGGTTGAGCTGCTCGGAATACTGGCCCTCGACGTACCGCATGATGGCGTGGAAAAAACCGGGAACGTCGGTACAGGAGGACTCGAAACCCTCGAGCCCGGCGGCCTTCGCGACGAGGGACCAGGCGGAATCGGAGAGCTCCTCGAAATCGTTCGAGGAAGACAGGGCCTCTTCCAGGAGGAATTCAAGATCGACCGCGACCGACTCGTTGGCGTGGGGCGCCTTCCGAAGGACCAGATGCAGTATCCTCCTCAGCTGGAACTCGACCGAAAGGAGCGGCATTCGCTTCACCCGCCAGGCCTCGACCATGCCTCGTATCGCCTTTTCCAGGAGATCGGTGCGGGATCCGCGCAGGGCAAACTCGATCCTGTCCGCCAAGGGCCTGTCCCACTCCATTTCGGGCAATTGCGTCGCCGCCAGATAGTGAACCTGAGACACGCCGACGACGATCAGCTTGTCCAGGGTCAGGTAGGCCTCGCGGACCGCCTGGCGCAGGCCGTCGGCGCTCGATGCGCAGGGCAGGATCAGGACAGTCCTGAAGGATTCCCCGGTCGCCTGGCCGGCAGCCGCCGCGAACTCGATGAAGGCCGTCCGCGAGATCAGCTCCGTCGACCCGAGCAGGATCCGCTCGCGGGAGTCGCGACCGGGAAGGATGCAGCATCCGTTTTCGCGGACGGCCCCGCCCAGCCCCGCGAGGTCGGGCCTGAATCGCGACGGCAATCCGCCGACCCTGTCGACGGCCACGTGGAAGCGCTCGTCCGGGGAGACGGGGCCTTCCGCGCCGCCGGCCTCGCCCTTGATCAGGCCGACGAGGGCTTCCACCCGCCTCTCTCCTTCACGGGACGAGAGCAGGGATCCCAGGCGGTCCAGGACCTCCACGAGCTGGATGGGGTCGACGGGCTTGAGCAGATAATCCACCACCCCCGTGGCCAGGGCCCTGCGGGCGTATTCGAATTCCTGGTAACCGCTCACGATGACGGCCGGCAGGGCGGGATAGCATTTCTTGAGCTCGGTGACGAATTCGATGCCGTCCATCACGGGCATCTTCACGTCCGTGATGACCAGGTCAGGTGAGACCCGGCGAATCTCCTCCAACGCGATTCGCCCGTTCGCGGCGACCCCGACGACGGAGAAGCCGGGACGCTTCAGCTCGATCATCGAACGGAGGTATCGGGCCGCGGCCGGCTCATCCTCGACGATCAGGACCTTCGGCACGGCGAACCTCCTCGACATCGAATTTTGCTGGACCGCCGACGACGACTCGAGCGCCGCCCGTCTCGCCGTTCCCGATTTTCCAGACGATGTCGCCGCGGTAAAAAAGGAAGAGGCGCGAGTAGGTGTTGAGAAGACCGAGGCCGCCCAGTCCCAGCCCCCGCCTCTCCGTCCCCGCCCTCAGTCCGCGTTCGATGGCCCGGATCCTCGCGTTCAGTTCCTCGAGGCGGTCTTGCTCGAAACCCTCTCCGTCGTCGGTCATCTCCGCGATCCAGTAGCCCCCGGATGCGTAGACCCGGATGCCGAGCGACATCGGTTTCTGGGTTTTCTGGTAGCCGTGGTTGATCGAATTCTCGATGATCTGCTGAAGGATGATCTTGGGTACCGGAGAATCCAGTATCGCCTGATCCGCCTCGATTGTGTAGATGAGCCTGTCCTCGAGGCGCTGCTTCATCAGGAACAGGTAGGTCCCGACGTGCTCGAGCTCCCGCTCGACGGTGGCGTAGCGCTCCTCCGTGGAGGTGGAGTAGCGAAGCATGGACGCGACGCCGTGGCAGATATCGCCGATCCGCTCGTCCCCCAGCTCGAGGCCGCGGCTCGCTATCACCGTGAGGATGTTGTTGATGAAATGGGGGTTCACCTGGGCCTGCAGGGAATCCAGTCTTGCCTGCATCCACAGGGTGCGCGAATCGAGCTCGTGCCTGATCGCCTCGTCCAGTCGGGCCGTCAGGCTCCGGAAGGTCCGGTCCAGCGCGACGATTTCGTCGTTCGGATGCTCGAGGGGGGCCCCGAAGGGCAGATTGGACAGTTCCGTTTTCTCCATCCTCGCCTGTATCAGCTTCAGGGGTCTGGTAAGCTGCATGGATGAAACCCAGGTGTAGAAGACGGAAAAGAGGATGATGAGGAAGCCGATCGCGACGCTGATGGTTCGGACGAAGCGGAGCGGGGAGAGAAGAATCCTCTTGTTGAGCACCAGGGTCACGGTGAGCCCCGAGTAGGCGGAGGTCGAGGACGTGATGAACTCGGACTCCCGGGTTATGGGATTCCGATGAAAATCCGAGTTCCGGCCCGTCCCGGCCGATTCGGCGCGATAATAGGCGATCAGATCGGGCGCAAGCTTCTCGCTCTGATAGAGGGGCTGGCCGTCCGCCTGAAGCACCAGGATCCGGACGAACTCCCTGCCGGGGATGACGAGAAGCGGCTCGAGGTCGGAGAAGCGATTCTGAACCTCGATGTAGCCCAGATCGTCGTACAAGCCGGGCATGACCCGGGCGCGGCCGAAGACGACGACCCTTCCCGTGGTCCGCCACTGGTCTTCGTACGGCGAAACGACGACGGATCGCCCTGCCTCCTCGTTGGCCCGACGGATCCAGGGAAGTCCGGCTATCTTGTCGGCTGATACCGAAACGGAGGTATGGTCGAGGAAATTGCTCGAAAAGAAATCCCCTTTCTTGTTGAACACCACCACGGCGTAAAAGTTTTTATAGATCGAATAGCTGCTCAGCAGGTAGCGTATCGTCTGCATGGCCTCGTTCAGGAAGTAGGAATTCTTGGGGTTGCTCCTGTCGAGCGACTCGAGGGAGGCGAGCGCCGACTTGAATGAGGCGTCGGAGATCAGGTTCGTCGAGATGAAATCCATGGGCCTGATGACGTTGTCGATCTGCTGGCCGATCTTGGTGCAGAGGAGCTGGTAGGTGCCTTGGGCGTTCTTCTCGAAAACCCCGGAACTGTACCCGTAGAATAGGACGGAGAGAATCACCACGAGCAGGACGATGAGGAGGGAATAGGTATATAGAAGCCTCGTCTGGAAACGCATCTATCGGCCGCGCTGACCCTGAACGGGAGCGATCTGGATTAGCTTCTCCATTCGCGCGAGTATACTATTCGCCCATCCTAACCGCAATACTCGTCCGGGGTCTCGATGCCGGTCGGCCCCATGGTTCCGGTACCGGTGCCCTGCGGCTTGCCCTGGGGCGATGATTCCGGTATCATTGCTTCCAATGACCATCTCCTTCTATAAACTCCGCGTCGGGACGAACGACTTCATCCTGATCGACGGCATGAAACAGCCGCTCCCGACAGAAAATCTGAGACCGCTCATGGCGCGCCGCATGATGGACCGGCGCATCGGCATCGGAGCGAATGGACTCATTTTGCTTTCGGGAAAGCCGAAGGATATCGCCATTGCCTGCTACGATCAGGAAGGAACGTCCGCGGCATCCTTCGACGATGCCCTCCTGTGCGTCTCTCGGTACCTTTTCGATTGCGCGCTCATCGGGAGGGAAGATTTTTCCATCAGAACCGGGGAGACGGCCAGGAAAATCGAGATCATCGACTCGCTCCATTTCAGACTGTCCCTGGGCAGTCCCTATTCCTCGCTGACCCACCAAGCCCTCACGGGTCTTCCCCTCGCGGAAGCTTCGATCATCGCCGAGATGGCCGGGAACACGATTCCGGTCATGCCCATCCACGTCCGGTTCAACGCGGCCGTCATGTTCTGGAAGGATACCCTGCCCCGCGTGACGAAGCTCCGGGAGCCCGTTCGCGCACACCCGGCCCTTGCCGAAATGGATGCGACGGCGATCGTCGTGAAACTGATCAGCCATGAGGAACTCGAGGCCCAGATGGCCAGAAACGAGAATCGCGACAGAACGGCGGCCGCGGCCGCGGCCCTCACCGCAGCCGTCCTGAACGGTTTTTCCGGCAGGTACGCACACGTTCGATGCGATTCCTCGGATTACATCGTCCAGTGGCTCGAACAGGACAACGAGTTGATGGTATCGGGTTCGGCCGAATACGCCTTCGACGGCAGCTATTTCTGGGACGAGGAAGCCCCGTGGGCCGCCGGCTGAACGCGGAGGTGCCGGAACTGGGCGGTTCTCGACAACCGCTCCTTGTCATCTCGTGGAGGCCCCAAATGTCGGGGTTCAAGAGGGGTTAACCGTGAGCATGGATTCTTTTTTCGACAAACTGGGCGACGTTCTGAAATCCTTCGGAGACGAGGAGAAGCCCTCAGCTCATGTCGGGAGCCGGCGTTCCTCGGGAGATCCCGACGTCGACGCGGCAATGGACGAGCTGAACGATTTCCTCTCGGGAGAAAAACCGGCCCGGCCCGAATTCCACGAGGAACCGAGGCGCCCCGAACCCAACCGGGGAACGACGGGGAACGCGGGAGGAACGCGGGGGCAGGGCGGACCCGGCTCGGCATCCCAGGGCTTCGCCCAGCGCGGGGGGATCCCCGAGGAACTAAGGCAGGACTACCAGAATCTCAACGTACCCTTCGGGTCTCCCTTCGACAAGGTCAGGGCCGCCTACAAGAAGCTCCTAATGCAGTACCATCCGGACCGGAACGCCGACAACCCGGAAAAGCTCAGAATCGCGACCGAAATCACCCAGAAGATAAACATTTCCTACCAGCGCATCGAGAAGTGGAGCGAGACGAAAAAGCTCTGATCGGGCGGTCCGCTACGGTCCCGCCGCCTCGTCCCCGTCCCCCTCGTCCCGACCGAAGGCGAGGCCGTACTCCTCGAGCTTGCGGTGGAGGGTTTTCCTTCCGATGCCGAGGATCTCGGCGGCCTTCGACTTGTTTCCCTTCACCGAGGCGAGGGTTTCCCTGATGATGAGCTTTTCGGCCTCGTCCATGGTGACCCCGACGGGGATCCTGATCGTGTTTTCCTCCGATGAGCCGCCGACGGTCGGGGGAAGGTCCTCGGTGGTGAGGATAGAGCCCTTGGCGAGCACGACGGCGCTTTCGATGCAGTTGCGCAGCTCGCGTACGTTCCCGGGCCAGGGGTAGTTGTAGAGGACGATCCTCGCCTTCGAATCGATCCCGTCGATTTTCTTGTCGTTCTCCTTGGCGAGTTCCTTGAGGAAGCTCGTGGCCAGCAGGGGGATATCGTCCTTCCGTTCTCGGAGCGGCGGAACGTTGAGGTTGACGACGTTGAGCCGGTAGTAGAGATCCTCGCGGAAGTTGCCCTTCCGGATCTCTTCCTTCAGGTCCCGGTTCGTCGCCGCGATGATCCTGACGTCGACCTCGACGGTATCCTCGCCCCCGACCCGCTCGAACCTCTTTTCCTGGAGGACCCTGAGGATCTTGATCTGCACGTTCTGGTTTATCTCGCCGATTTCATCCAGGAAGAGGGTGCCTTCGTTCGCGAGCTCGAAGCGGCCGCGCTTTCTCGCCAGGGCTCCGGTGAAGGCCCCCTTCTCGTGGCCGAAAAGCTCGCTCTCGAGGAGGCTTTCAGCGAGGGCCGCGCAATGGACCTTGATGAAGGGCTTGTCCTTTCGGGGAGAGAGATTGCGGATCGCGTCGGCGATCAGCTCCTTGCCTACCCCGCTCTCCCCGGTGATCAGGACCGAGGCCTTCGTCGGGGCGACCTGCCTGACGACGTCGAAGACCTTCCGCATCGGGGCGCTCGTCCCGACGATGTTCTCGAACTGCTTTTTCCCGGCGAGCTCCTCCTGCATCTCCCGATGCTGCATGGCCAGCTCGCGGTTGGAGAGGGCCCGCTTCACGAGGAGGGAAAGCCTGTCGAGGTTCAGGGGCTTGGTGATGAAGTCGTAGGCTCCCGACCTCATGGCGGCGACCGCGTCCTCGATCGTTCCGTGGCCGGTGAGCATGATGACCGGTATGGTCGGGTATGAATCCATGACGTAGCGGAGCACCTCTTCGCCCGAGGCCTTGGGCATCTTGAGGTCGGTGATGACGAGGTCGACGTCGCCCGAGTCGATACGGGCCTTTCCCTCGGCGCCGTCCTCGGCGAGGATGACGCGGTAGCCGTCCAGTTCCAGGGCCTCGCCGAGCCCTTCCCTGATGTTCTTCTCGTCGTCGATGACCAGCACGGTGAATTTCATGAAGTCTCGTTCCTCGCGGCGTATTCGAGCAGACGTTTTTCCTTCTGGGGCACCGGAAACTGGATGGTGAAGGCCGTTCCCATCCCCTCCCTGGAGCTGACCGAGATCTCCGCCCCGTGCTCCTTGACGATCTTGAAGACGAGGGTGAGGCCGAGCCCCGAGCCCGTCTCCTTCGTGGTGAAATAGGGTTCGAAGATCTTGTTCAGGTTGTCCTCGGGTATGCCGACCCCCGAGTCCCGTACCGTGAGGAGGACGGCGTCGTCCTTCCTCTCCGTGGAAATGGTGAGCGTCCCGCCGTCGTGCATGGCGGCGATCGCGTTCTTGACGAGGTTCAGCACCGCCTGCTTGATGTAGCGTTCGTCGAGCAGGAGGTAGGGTATCGACGACTCGAGCTCGAGGACGACGGAGACATGGGCGTATTCGAGCTCGTACTGCATGAAATCGACGAGCTCCCGGATGAGCTTGTTGAGGTCGGCGTCGACGAGCTGGGTGTCCATCGGCCTCACGGCGAAGAGGAAATCGACGACGATGCGGTTGAGCCTGGCGATCTCCTCGTTGACGATGTCCAGGTTCCTCTCGATCTTGTCGCATTCGATGCTGGTCTTTCCCTTCATCGCCTTCTGGATGAGCTGGATCCGGATCGAGATGGACCCGAGCGGGTTCTTGATCTCGTGGGCGACCCCCGCCGCGAGGGTCGTGAGCGAGGCGAGGCTTTCCGCCCTGCGGAGCCTGGATTCCTTCGCCCGCTTCTCCGTCACGTCCTCGATGTGGACGAGGTTGCCGCTGACCCGGCCCTCGCTGACGAGGGGCATGATGCTCAGCGACACCGTCTTGGACTGCCCGCCCCGCTCGAGCGTGAACTCGCGGTCGACGACCTTGTCCTGGTCCCTGAGGCTCTTGCGGAGAAAGTACGAGATCTCGTCGTCCTCGATCGCCGACCAGATCGGCTTTTCGCTCAGCTCGCCCACCCGGAAGGGCAGGAGCCGCTCGGCCGAGCGGTTGTAGAGCACCAGGTTGTGGTCCTCGTCGCAGACGGCCAGGCCGTCCGTCGTCGAGTCGAGAACGGCCTCGATCCTTTCGTTGTCGGCCGCCATGGTGTAGAGGAGCTGCCTGACCTGCTCGATGTCCATGCGGGGGACTTTCTTGAGGGCCCGTTCGATGAATCCCCTCATTTCGGCCCCTCCAGCACCGACCGCATCCGGTAGAAGAGTTCCTGGGTGAGGAGGGACGGCGACATCCTGAGGAGATCGCTGTCGTGCCTCGCGTTCTCGATGAGCTTTTTCCACCGCGTGAGGGCGACGAGGGCATCTTTGTCCAGGGCCGGTATCCTCATGAGGCTCGCGCAGTACTCCAGGAGTTTTTCCAGGAACAGGGCGAAGCTTTCGGCGTCGGCGATGGTCTTGCCGTCAGCTGCGATCAGCGCGAGGGGATCGGAGGCGGCGTTCGGCGAATTGAGGTAATCGACGGCCCTCGCGGAAAGGAGGGCGGGAATCCGCCTCGTCCTCGCCGCCTGGGAGCAGAGTCCGTCCACGAATATCCGGGCGATCTCGCCGAGCTTTTCCGAGGAAACCGTATGGAAGGAAAGAAAATAGTCCCTGAGGCTTCCGAAGTCGACCGGCTCGTCACGGAAGATCTTCCCGATGACGGCGTCCTTCCCTTCCTCAGTCCTCGCGGCGAAGGGATAGGCGCGGACCCGGGAAAGGATGGTCGGCATGAGGGCCGAGCGCCTGGCCGTGAGGAGGATGAAGACGGTGGACGAGGGCGGCTCCTCCAGGAGCTTCAGGAGGGAGTTCCGGGCCGATTCCTGCATGAGGTCGGCATTTTCGACGACGACGACCCGCTTCTTTCCCACCGGGGTGTTGTAGGACCAGGCGGCCGCCCTCCTCACCTGGTTGATGGGAATGGAGGCCGGAACGAGCTCGGCTATGGCCGCGCAGTGCTTTTCCGCCGAGCCGAGGAGCTTGACGAGCTTTTCGCCCTCGGGCAGGGTCGAGCCCGGCCCGACGACCTCGAGCTCCTCGCCGATGGACTGGAGGGCGGCCGAAACCTTGGCGAGCTTGGCTTCCTCCCCCTCCCAGAGCATGGGATCGAAACGCCTGAGGAGCTTCCTGACGGCGCGGTTGTAGAGGTACTGTCCGGCCTGGGCCCTCGAACGCTCGAGGGTCGCCCTCGAGGCCCGGATCTCCTGCATGAAGGGCCGTCGACCCAGAAAGATGGCGTCCGTGTTGAGGAGGAGGCGGTGCCGCTCGCAGGCCTTGCAGGGGCAGTTCCACTCGGCCCTTCCCGTCTCGCAGGAGAGAGCCCTGGCGACCTCGAGTGCGGTCGTGCATTTTCCCGCATACTCGGGTCCCGAGAAAAGCATGGCCGGAGGCAGGGAGCCCGAGGCGAGGTCGGATTTAAGCCGGGCGACGACGTCGTCCTGGAAGAGGATATTCTCGAACATCTCACGCCGCGCCGGGCAGGACCTTGATGGTGTTCGTATCGAGAAGCGGCGTCAGGATCTTGGCGATGAAGCTCGCGTTGACGAGCTTCTCGACATGGACGAAGGGCTGGATGCGCAGGATGATGAGAAAAACGGCGACGAGGAGGATCCCTTCGGCGAGGCCCAGGATGAAGCCGAGCGCATGGTCGAGGCTCTCGAGATGGACGGCCTCGAGGAGGGTGCCGAGGAGACGAACCACGACCTTGATCGCGACGAAGACGACGACGAAGATGCCCAGGAACGCGAGGATCGACGCGACGACGCCCTGAGCCCCCCAGGATACGGCGATGGCCGTTCCCTGCTTGAGGAAGAGGACGGCGGCGAGCACGCCAAGGAAGAAGGCTGCTATCGAGGAAAACTCAGCCACGAAACCCTTGACCGCGACGCGGACCGCGGCCAGCAAGATCAGGACGGCAAATACGATATCGAGCGTCGCAACGTGCATGATTCCCTCCATTCGGCTCTTTCAATCTAGACCGGCAGCCCGGATTCTTCAAGGAGGCTTTTCGCGATCGCCTCCGCCGCGTCGCCCTTCGCAATGCGGGCCGAAGCCCTGCCCATCGATTCGAGAACGGCCGGGAACCTAAATATATCGAGAATTCCCGAGGAAAGGTTGGCCGAGGTCGCCTCGGCGCCCGAAAGGACGCGGGCCGCACCCGCGTCGGAAAAAACCCGGGCGTTCAGCACCTGGTCGCCCCTGGTACCGCTCCCCTCGAGGGGAATGAGGATCATGGGCTTTCCCGCGACGGCGCATTCCCATATCGTGCCGGCACCGGACCTCGTCACGACGAGGGCGCTCGCCGCGACGAGGTCGGGAAGTTCGGCCCCGAGGTAGGGGACGGGAAAGTATCGACCCTTTCGGGCGCCGTCAGCGGAGAAGGTGGCTGCGTCGAAGTTGCCCGTCCCCGTCTGGTGAATGACGACGCAGGTCCCGACGAGCTCGTCGATCGAGCCGAGGACCATCTCGTTCACCTGGCCGGCCCCCTGGCTCCCGCCGATGACGAGGACGATCGGAACCTGGTCCGCAATGCCGAAGAAAGCCCTTCCCTTCGCCGGGTCGGCCGCGTAGAGGGCCTTTCTCACCGGATTGCCGACTGCGGCGACGCGTGGCCTCGTAGCCGCGGGAAGCCAGGTCGCGGTTTCCTCGTAGGCGGTGAATATCCGTTTCGCGAACTTCGCGTTGATCCTCGTGGCAAGCCCCGGCGTGACGTCGGACTCGTGGGTAAAAACGGGGACGCCGAGCAGCCGGGCCGCGACGCAGGGCGGCACGCTCACGAACCCTCCTTTCGAGAACACGAGGGAGGGCTTGAGCCTTGCGATAATCCATACGGAAGCGAGGAAACCTGCGGCTATCTTGAACAGGTCCAGAAAATTCCTGAGTGAAAGGTAGCGCCTGAACTTGCCGGAAGGGATGCCGCGGAACTCGATCCCGGCCTTCTCGACGATGCTCCGGTCCATGCCGGTCCGGTTTCCGACCCATACGAGGCGAAGATCCCGAGTCGAAACGAGGCGCTCAATGACGGCGAGGCCCGGGTAGATGTGACCGCCCGTACCGCCCCCGGTAAATAGAAAGGTTTTCATGATTTCGGAGATTAACCTGAAAACCCGGCCTTAGGCAATGGTCGGCCTTTTTTCGCGATTCAAATGGAAGGTCGATCGAACCGGCCTAATAGCCTGGAAGGATTCAATTAACCCAATTCTCATCGATCTTTCATACTCGCCTCACCCCGGACCACTATCTCTATGGTGACCCGCACGGAGCGGGAACATTAACCTTGGAGGAAAACATGAAGAAATGCCTGAAAGGATCGGCCCTCGCGCTCCTTACGATCGCCTTGCTCGTAGCCCCCGCGATGGTATTCGCGAACGGCCAGTCCGATACCTCGGCCAAGCCTGCCGCAAAGGTAACCAGCTATAATTTCGGCGGATCGACCACCGTCGAACCGATCATCACCACCGCGATCGAGTCCTTCGCCAAGATCCATCCCGAAGCCAGGATCTCCTACGATGCCCCCGGCTCCGGCCCCGGCATCCAGGGCGTCATCGCCGGCACCTACTCCCTCGGAGCCTCCTCCCGCGACATCAGCGACGACGAGAAGAGCAAGGGAGTCGTCCCGGTCGCCATCGCCCTCGACGGCCTCTCCTTCATCGTCAACGGTTCGACGATCAACATCGACAACCTGAGCAAGACCGACGTCGCCAAGATCTTCTCCGGCGAAGTCACCAACTGGAAGCAGGTCGGCGGTCCCGATGCGGCCATCGTCGTGGTCGTCCGTGAAGAGGGTTCCGGCACGAGGACTGCCGTCAGCGACCTGATCCTGGCTCCCGAGTTCAAGGCCAAGAACACCGCCAGCGACAAGTACCTCAAGGAAGCGATCACCACCCCGTCCAACGGCGACATGATCGTGAAAGTCGGCTCGACCCCGAACGCCATCGGCTATTGCGGCATCGGCTACCTCGAGGACGCGATCGCCAAGGGCGGCAAGGCCGTCATGGTCAACAAAGTCGCCGCGAACGTCGCCAACGTCCTGAACAAGACCTACCCGGCCTCCCGCTACCTCTACCTTCTCCACAAGGGCGACCTCGTCGCCGGTACGGTTGAGAAGGCCTTCGTCGACTACATCCTCTCGGCCGACGGCCAGGCCATCGTCGAAAAGGCCGGCTACATCAAGCTTCCCAAGAAATAACCCGACTGATAGGTAAAAAACTCGAAAAGAGCCCCGTGAGGCCTTTTCGACATGGATTAGCCCGCGCGAAAGCGCGGGTTTTTGTTTCTCTAGTTCCTCGAAGCTTGTTGGCCGATTATCGAGCTGCCATCGGACAAATCAGTATTCAGAAAACGACTGGTTTAACACGTTTCTAACCAAATAATAACGAAGCGGCCATACTCCCCTTGTACCGTATCCATGTTGGCTTATTTTCCAGCGGGAGGATTGCACCGGTGAGATATCGTAAAACAGTTGAGGGCATCATCGAGAAGATCTTTTTCGTGTGCGGCCTTGTCTCGATCCTCTCCGTCCTATTCATCACGATTTTCATTTTCCTGCGCGGCCTTCCCCTTTTCCAGAAGGTGCCCCTCGTCTCCTTCCTGTTTTCGACGAACTGGTCGCCGACCGATACGGTAAAACCCACCTACGGCATCCTTTCGTTCATCATCGGTTCCTTCTATATCACTTTCGGCTCTCTCCTCCTCGCCGTTCCGATCGGCGTCGCCTGCGGCATATTCCTGTCGCAGATTGCAACAAGGACGGTCGCCAAGGTCATGAGGAGCGTCGTCGAGCTCCTCGCGGGAATCCCCTCGGTCATCTACGGGTTTTTCGGCGTCATGGTTCTCGCGAAGCTGATACGCGAGATCTTCGGGGGAAACGGCTACAGCGTGCTCACCGCCTCGATCATCCTCGCGATCATGACCCTCCCGACCATCGTCAATATCACCGAGGTTTCGTTGAGGGCCGTCCCCCAGGAACTGAAGGAAGGGTCTCTCGCCCTCGGGGCGACCAGGTGGCAGACGATCTCGAAAGTCCTCGTACCGGCGGCGAGGTCGGGCATCATGGCGGGGGTGGTCCTCGGCATGGGGAGGGCGATCGGCGAGACAATGGCCGTCCTCATGGTCGCGGGCAACGCCCCGATCATGCCGAAAGGTCCCCTGTCCATGGCGAGGACCCTCACGATGAACATCGTCACCGACATGGGCTACGCCGCGGGCGACCACATGACGAGCCTTTTCGCGACCGGCATCGTGCTTTTCGTCTTCATCCTCGGCCTGAACCTGGCGGTTCACGCGATCATGAAGCGATCCATCAAGGAGAGCGTATGAGCGCCGGAAAACAGAAAATGACGGCCGAGGACATCCAGCTGAGACGGTCCTACCGGGCGGAGGCGGTCGCGAACGGCTTCATCTGGCTCGCCGCCGGGATCACGATCGTCGTTCTCGTCGCCGTGATCGGCTACATCCTCTTCCATGGCTTCTACGCCGACACGATCAAGGGCTATACGGTGCTGCCGGTCGCCGAACGGTCATTTCAAGTCGATTCGGGCGAGTCCATGTCGATCGTCGTCAACGAAAAAGTCCGGGTCCGCGACCTCACCTATAAGAATCTGAGGGACCTCTTCGGAAGCCCCTCGCCCGATTGGACGGTGCTCTCGGAGCAGGACCTCGCCGCAGTTCCCTACGCCTACACGGCGTCTGCCTACACGGCGTCCGCCTACACGGCGAAGGATCCCCGGGGGGCCTCCCTCGCCGCCTTCCTGTTCGGGCCGGACGGAGGATTCAGTTCGAGCGTCACCTACCAGAACTCCCCCGCCGACATCCTGGACAAGGTCGCGAAGACCCCGGGTGCCGTCGGCCTCGTCCCGGCATCGATGGCCGCCTCGGCCAAGGGCGTCAGGGTCATTTCGCTCAGGCGGATCGTCGCCGTCGTGAACCCGGCCGTCGTCGAGGTGAAACAGAACCGCAAGTTCACGAGCTTCACCGAGGCGAGCCTCAAGGCCCTCTTCTCAGGCACCGCGCAAAACTGGAACCAACTGAAGGGCATCGACCTTCCGATCAGCTTCATCGCCCCTCCCTCGGGAAGCGTCGCGGCCACGGTCCTCGCCTCCGCAGGCTACGGCATTCCCCCGTCCGCCCAGAGGCCCTCGACGGCCGACGAACAGGTCGCCGAGCTCGGGGCGGCCCAGGGCGGGGTCAGCTTCACGACCTTCCGCGAGGCCGAGGACAGGAAGCTCCTCACCGTATTGAGCGAACGCCGGGAAACGGGCCCGAACCTTTCGATCAACTTCCTGCTCGAGGAACCGAAGGCCGCTGGCAGGGTCGGCGGCATTTCGAGCATCATCCTGAACACCGTCTACATGATCATCCTCACCCTCCTCTTCTCGACCCCGGTCGGGATAGCGGCCGCCATCTACCTCATCGAGTACGCGAAGCAGGGGAAGATGCTCGACATCCTGAGGCTCGGAACCGAAACCCTCGCGGGAATCCCCTCGATCATCTTCGGGCTCTTCGGTTTCATCGTGTTCGTCTCGACCCTCCACCTGGGAATCGGCCTTCTTTCGGGAACCCTCACCATCACCCTGATGATCCTTCCGACCATCATCAGGACCTCTGAGGAGGCGCTGAAGAGCGTGCCCCGCGACTACCGCGAGGGAAGCCTCGCCCTGGGCGCGACGAAGCTCCAGACGATATTCAAGGTCGTCGTGCCTGCCGCCGCCCCCGGCATCCTCACCGGCATCATCCTCGCGATCGGCCGGGCCGTCGGAGAAACGGCCGCCCTCCTGTTCACCATGGGCTTCGACTACCGCCTGGTGAAGGACTTCCGCTCGTCGGCCAGGATGCTCTCGGTCCACCTCTACCAGATGGTCCAGGAGGGAATTTCGTTCAACCGCGCGTTCGCCACGGCGACCGTGCTCATCATAATCATCCTCATCGTCAATCTCGCCGCCACCCGGCTCATCGGAAGGATGAACCGGATGTCAGGCAAATAGGAGAGCACTGTGGAACGCGATGCGGCCAAATTCCATATCGAACATCTCGACCTTTTCTACGGCCAGGCCCAGGCCCTCAAGGACATCTCGATGGAGATCATGCCCAACCGGGTGACGGCCTTCATCGGACCCTCGGGCTGCGGCA
>DBTK01000036.1:4217-4647 GCA_002307015.1 Spirochaetaceae bacterium UBA1318 | reverse complement strand
ATCGGACCCTCGGGCTGCGGCAAGAGCACCTTTCTCAGGGTCCTCAACCGGATGAACGACCTGATCGATTCGGTCACCATCACGGGGAGCGTCGTCTACGAAAACGCCGAGATCTACGGCGGGGACTACGACGTCATCAAGCTGAGGAAACGGATCGGGATGGTCTTCCAGAAGCCCAACCCCTTCCCGATGTCGATCTTCGACAACATCGCCTACGGTCCCCGCATCCACGGAACCCGCGACAAATCCTCACTCGAGGAGGTCGTCGAGAAGAGCCTCAAGCAGGCCGTCCTCTGGGACGAGGTGAAGGACCGCCTCCACAAGCCCGCCCTCGGACTATCCGGCGGCCAGCAGCAGAGGCTCTGCCTCGCCCGCGTTCTCGCCGTCGACCCCGACGTCATCCTGATGGACGAGCCGACGAGCGCCCTCG
>DBTK01000036.1:1419-3966 GCA_002307015.1 Spirochaetaceae bacterium UBA1318 | reverse complement strand
CGAGCCGACGAGCGCCCTCGACCCCATCTCGACCTCCCGGATCGAGGATCTCGTCGAGGAACTCAAGGCCTCCTACACGATCGCGATCGTGACCCACAACATGCAGCAGGCCGGGCGCATTTCCGAAACGACGGCCTTCTTCCTGCACGGGGAGGTCGTCGAGATGGCGCCGACCAAGGACATCTTTTTCAACCCCAAGGATCCCCGCACCGAGGCCTATATTTCGGGCCGGTTCGGTTGATGCGGTGCAAGAACCGCCGATTCGAATGAATCGCTGGTTCGAATGAACCGCCGGTTCGAGAGAACCGCCGGTTCCGTTGAGCGTCTCGAATCGGGGCGAGGACTCTGTCGGGACGGATGAGCCTTCTGCGGCACCTGGCGCGCAGGAGCGTGGTATCGGATGCCGGCTGTTGCCGCCGGCTTTCAGCGAGCCTATACTCTCAGTTTCAGGAGGATCGATGAGTACAACACGGATCGTGTTCGAAGAAGCGAAAACGAGGCTTTTTCAGGAAATATTGAAGATGGGAACGATGGCCGAGGAAGCCCTGGTCCGCGCGAACGTCGCGCTCAAGAACCAGGACCTCGACCTCGCCCGGGCGGTCAAGGAAGACGATAGGCTCATCGACGAGCTTCAGTATCTCATCGAGGATGAGGCCGTCGTCATCATCGCCACCCAGCAGCCGGTCGCGAGCGACCTTCGCGTGCTGATGACGGCCCTCAAGGTAACCGCCAACCTCGAGAGGATCGGCGATTTCGCGGCCCACCTGGCGAAGCTCGCCCTCCGAATGGAGGGAAAGCCCCACATGAAACCCCTGCTCGGCATCGAGAAGATGGCCGAGATCGGCGCCACCATGATCAGGGAGACGGTGTCGGCCTTCATCGCCGGCGACGCCGAGGCGGCGAGGCAGACGGCGAAGATGGACGATTCCATCGACGACCTCAACAGGGAGGTCGTCCAGGACATCCTCGTTCTGATGAAGGAGTTTCCCGACCGCCTCGAGCAGGCCACCCAGCTCCTCAAGGTCGCCACGAACCTCGAGCGACTGGGCGACCACGTCACGAACATCTGCGAATGGATCGTGTTCGGCGCGACGGGTCAGCACATCGAGTTGAACGAGTAGATCTCGCGGGAACCTCGAAAAATCTCGGTTTTTCGGGGTCCCCGAGTCCATTCCGAAGGGACCGAAAGACCTTGCGGAAAACCATAGGAGCACGCCCATGTCGAAAGCGGTCATCCTGGTCGTCGAGGACGACGCGGATATCCAGGAGCTTCTCTCCTACAACCTTGGCAAGGAAGGCTACACGGTCGTTACCGCGACGACCGGGGAACAGGGGCTTTTCCAGGCGGGAAGGGCGAATCCGGATCTCGTCCTCCTCGACATCATGCTCCCCGGGGCGGACGGACTTTCCGTCCTCAGGTCCCTCAAACAGGACGATAAGACCAGGAACGTCCCCGTCCTGATGATGACGGCGAAAAGTGAGGATTCCGACGTGATCACGGGCCTCGAGCTGGGGGCCGACGACTACGTCACCAAGCCCTTCGCCGTCAAGGTCCTCATCGCCCGAATCCGGACCGCGCTCAGGAGGCGAGCCTCCCCCGCCCCCCTCGACCCGGACGAGAAGCCGGCGATCGAGATGCATGGGATCCTGATCGATCCGGCACGGCACGAGGTTCGCTGCGGCGAGGAAGTGGTGGACCTTTCCGCCACCGAGTTCGCCGTTCTCGAGCACCTCGCCCGCCACCCGGGCTGGGTTTTCAGCCGCGAGCAGATCATCGACAGCATCCGCGGCAAGAACTATCCGGTAACCGAACGCTCCGTCGACGTGCAGATCCTGGGATTGCGGAAAAAGCTTGGCAGCTACGGCGACTACGTGCAGACGGTCCGCGGGATCGGGTACCGCATGGCCGCCGAAAAGGACGATCAACCGTGAAGATAGCCCGAAGATTCTTTCTTTCGTTTCTCATCCTGGCGGGAGGTCTCTTCCTTTCCCTCCTCGCCGTGTCGATATCCGTACTCAAGACCTCGGCGACCTCCGTCGCCGAAGCCGACCTCAAGGATTTTGCAACCTTCGTGGCGAACGCCCTCCCAGATCCCGTCCATTCGACGCCGGAGTCGATTGAGAATTTTGCCGTGCAAACGGCGAAGGGTTCGAGAATCAGACTCACCGTCATCCTTCCCGACGGCCGTGTCGTTGCCGACACCGAGGCACCCGTCGATACCCTCAACAACCACCTCTCGCGGCCCGAGGTGGCCTCGGCCCTCCGCGGGGAGGTCGGCTTCTCCAGCCGGTACGGCTACTCGACGGCGAAGGATTACCTCTACGTCGCCGTCCCGATCTACCGCGAGGGCCGGATCGCCGGAGCCGCCAGGGCGGCGATGCCCTTCACCGCGGTCGGTGGCGGGTGGTCGGCTCTCGAGCCCCCCTACCTCTGGTGGATGGCGCTCATACTCGCCGCCGTCGTCGCGGGAGCCGCCGTCCTCGCCAGGGGACTTTCCCTGCCCTTCGAGGGGCTCAAGGCGGCGGCCGATCGGCTCGCCTCCGGGG
>DBTK01000036.1:621-1156 GCA_002307015.1 Spirochaetaceae bacterium UBA1318 | reverse complement strand
CGCCTCCGGGGACTTCGAGACGGTGCTCAAGCCGAACGGACCGGTCGAGATCAGGGTCCTCGGCGAAGCGCTGAATGGCGTCATCAGGGAAATCAGGTCGCGGATCGAGGCGGCCGACGCCCACCGTGCCGAACTCGACGCGATGCTCCAGGCGATGACCGAGGCGGTTGTCCTTCTCGACAAGAATCTGAGAATCCGAATCGTGAACCCGGCCGCGACCTCCCTGGTCAGGAACGGACCGCGAACGGCCGAAACGAGGGACATTGTCGGCCATTCGGTTCTCGAGGCCTTCCGTTCCTCGGCCCTCGCCGAGATAGCCGAACGGGCATTTTCATCGACCACCCCGATCGAGGAAACGGTGCCTCTCTACGGCCAGGACGAAACCCGCTTCCTGCAGGTAGGCGCCGTTTCCGTCGGCTCGGACCCCGAAAAACGGGGGGTCCTCCTCGCCCTCACCGACATCACGAGACTCACCCGTCTCGAGCGGATCAGGAAGGATTTCGTCGCCAACGTTTCCCACGAACTCAAGACCCCG
>DBTK01000036.1:0-376 GCA_002307015.1 Spirochaetaceae bacterium UBA1318 | reverse complement strand
CGTTTCCCACGAACTCAAGACCCCGATCACCTCCATCAAAGGCTTCGTCGAGACCCTTTTCGGCGGCGCCCTCGAGGATCCCGAGAACGCCCGGCATTTTCTCCAGATCATCGAGAAGCACACCCTCCGGATGGAGGCCATCATCGAGGATCTCCTCTACCTCGCCAAGCTCGAGGAAAAGGAGAACGCCCAGACCCTGGAACGGTTCCCGGTCGAGATCAGGGCCCTCCTCGAAAGGGCGGTTTCCTTCTGCGCTTCAGAGGCCGAGAAAAAGAAGATCGCGATCACGATCGACTGCCCCGCCGACCTCGTCGTCCCGGCCAATCCCGGCCTCCTCGAGCAGGCCGTCGCGAACCTCATCGACAACGCCATCAAG
>DBTK01000029.1:449-13627 GCA_002307015.1 Spirochaetaceae bacterium UBA1318 | reverse complement strand
TGGCACAAGATGGAGGACATCATCAATCGGGGCGGCGGGGACCTCGTCATCCAGCTCTACAATTCGGGCTGCGACGAGGGGCTTTCGGCCGAAGCGGTGAGGGTGTCGATCGACGGGGTCGAAAAAACCCTGGATGCCGGCAGCCTCGTCGTTCTCAAGCCGGGCGAGAGCATCTGCCTCACCCCCTACCTCTACCATCGATTCTACGCGAAGGGCTCGCGCTGCCTCGTGGGCGAGGTCAGCATGGTGAACGACGACGCCAAGGATAACCGTTTTCTCGAGCCGACCGGACGGTTCCCGACGATCGAGGAGGACGAGGCGCCCCGCCATCTCCTCGTTTCCGACTACGCGGTTTTCCTCAAGGGGCTGCTGTGACAACGATCAGCGGTACCGGCTGCTCCCTGATGGACTACCTCTACACCGACATCGATTTCTCGTCGGCCGCCTTCGCGCGCCTCCTTTCCAGGACGGCGTCTGACGGAGGACTGAAACCGGGCGGCCTCGTATTTCTCGAAGACTTCGAGCGATTCAGCGGAAGGGCCTTCCATGAGATCCTGAGGGAACTCGCGGGCGACCGGAAACCCGACGCCGCCAACCTCGGTGGACCCTCGGTCGTTTCCCTTATCAACGCGGCCCAGCTCCTCGAGGGCGACGGCTTCCGGGTCCGGTTCTACGGAGCGCGGGGCAGGGACGGCGCCGGGGACGAGCTCGCCGGGATCGTCGCGAAAACGCCGCTCGACGTCTCCGGCTACGCTGTCGTCGAGGGCCTCACCCCCTTCACCCAGGTACTCTCCGATCCCCGCTTCGACGGTGGACACGGGGAAAGGACCTTCGTCAACAACATCGGCGCCGCCTGGAACTACCATCCCGACGACCTTCCCGACCGGTTCTTCGATTCGGACATCGTCGCCTTCGGCGGAACGGCCCTGACTCCGCGCATCCACGACGGCCTCGGGACCCTCGCCCCGAGAGCCAGGAAGAACGGGGCCATCGTCGTCGTGAACACGGTCTACGATTTCAGGAACCAGGCCCGCAACCCGGACGGGCTGTGGCCCCTCGGTTCGAACGAGGACCTGACGGCCGGAACCGAAGCCTACCCCGCCGTCGACCTCCTCATCACCGACAGGGAGGAGGCCCTTCACCTGAGCGGAGAGGGAAGCGTCGAGGCGGCCATCGGCCGATTCAGGTCCCGCGGGGTCGGCGCGGCCATCGTCACCGAGGGCGCCCGCAACCTCGTGTTCTACTCCGACGGCTCGGTCTTCGGGAAAACGGAGCCGAAGTCCCTGCCGGTTTCCGCGAGGGTCTCGCGGGAGCTCGCCTCGGGTTCGGTTCCGAAGGGGGACACGACGGGCTGCGGAGACAACTTTGCGGGAGGCGTGATCGCCTCGGTCGCGAACCAGCTCCATTCCGGCGCGAGGAGAGGCATGCTCGACCTGGAGGAGGCCTCTTCATGGGGAGTCTCCTCGGGAGGGTTCTGCTGCTTTTACGTCGGGGGGACCTACACGGAATCGAAGCCGGGAGAAAAGCGGGCCAGGGTCGAAGCCTACTATCGCGACTACCGTACCCAGATCGGAAAGGCATGAAAAAAGGGGCGCCGGTATGGCGCCCCTTGATCCTGACATCCGAGGGCCCTGCCGGGCCTTCGCCAATCAACAACCTCGCAGCAAGCTGCGGGGTATGAGACCCTCGTGCGAATCAGTCCCCGCAGCGAATCCAGACCGACATCTCCCCCGGCTTCCGGTTGCACCAGAGGCAGTAGGGGACGGCCGTCACCGTCGTCGGCTCGGTTTCAGGAAGGATCGAGTCGTAGGGCTCTTCCGTCCGCCGGGGGGAGACGATGCGCACGGCGTCGCCCCTCACGACCACGGCGCCTCCCAGGGTATCCGGCTCCCAATCGGCCTTGAACTTGGCCTTGGGCGACAGGATGATGGCGTGAAGGTCGGGCCCGTTGTCGGCCTCCTCGAGGCAGTAGACCAGAGGGCCGCGCTGGATCGCGATCTTCCCGATGTCGGCCCTCACCCGCGGGTCGGCGCTCATGAGCCTCACCTGCATGTCCAGGATGAGCTCGGCCGAATCTCCCGCCGACCAGGTGCGATCGATCACGAGGTAGCCGGAATCCTCGACGCCGGACTCGATCCGCTCGCCGTTCACCGTACACGCGAAACCGCCGCACCAGCCCGGCACCCTCAGGGCGAGGGCGAAACGGATCGGCTTTTCCGTGTCGACGGAAAAGGAGATCCTTCCGTCCCAGGGATAGTCGGTCTTCTCGGTCAGCACGACCTTCTGGCCGGCGACGCGGACGTCGGCCGTCGAATCGGCGTAGAGGTGGGCGTAGACGGTGCGGCCCTCGACCGAGTAGAGGTATTCGCCGAGGGAGGTGATGAGCCTCGCGATGTTCGGCGGACAGCAGGCGCATCCGAACCAGGGCACCCGCTCGGTTTTCACATGCTCGTGATCCTTCCGCGCCGTCGCCGTCGCCGGATGGACCTCGAGCGGGTTTACGTAGAAATATTTCGTCCCGTCGAGAGATATGCCGGAGAGGGAGCCGTTGTAGAGAGACCGCTCCAGCACGTCGGCGTAGCGCCGGTCAGGCTCGAGGAGAAGCATGCGGTGAGCCCAGAACACGAGGCCGATCGATGCGCAGGTCTCGGCGTAGGCCGTATCGTTCGGGAGGTCGTAATCGATCGTGAATCGTTCGCCGTAGGCCTGGGAGCCGAGGCCCCCGGTCACGTACATCCGACGCGTCACCACGTTCTCCCAGATGCGCCTGAGCGAGGAGGCGAGCCTGACATCCCCGGTTTCGGCGGCGACATCGGCCATGCCCGAATAGAGGTACATCGCGCGGACCGAATGCCCCTCGGCGGTCGTCTGCTCGCGGATCGGCAGGTGGGCCTGATGGTAGTCGGTATCCAGCCAGCGATCCTTTTTTCCGTTGGAAAAGGTCGGTTCCGATTTCAGGAAAACGGGGGCTTTGCCGCGCTCGTCGATGAAGAACTCGGCGAGCTTCAGGTATCGTTCCTCTCCGGTGGCGCGATAGAGCTTGCAGAGGGCGAGCTCCACCTCGGGATGGCCGCAGTAGACCTTCATCTTGCCCTTTTCGGGACCGATCACCGAGATGATGTAGTCGGCGTACCGGCCGGCAAGGTCGATGAAGCTGCGTTTCCCGGTGACGGTGAAATGGGCCACGGCGGCTTCGAAAATATGGCCGGCCGAGTAGAGCTCGTGGCCGCCCGAGAAGTCGGTCCATCGCTTGTCGGGAGCGGCGACGGTGAAATAGGTGTTGAGATAGCCGTCCGGACGCTGGGCTTTCGCCATGAGGTCGATCAACTCGTCCAGAGCCTTCTCGATCGAGGCGTTCGGATGATGCGCGAGCGAGTAACTCGCCGCTTCCATCCATTTCGCCAGATCGCTGTCCTGGAACGGAAAGCCCTTGAACTCGCCCTTCGAAAGACCAGCCGCGATGCGGAAATTCTCGACGGCGTGGCTCGGCTCTGCCCCGGGTACGCTGTCGTTCAGGGCGTCGCGTTGATAGGGTATGACTTTTTCCGATACGAGCGTTATCCGACCACCCCAGAATCCGCCGGTGATCTGTACATTCTTGAAACCTACAGGATTTGACTTCCTCTTCATTCCCGATCCCCCCAAGGATACTGTAACACTTTTTTCGGTTTTTGGCTCAACTTTCCGTTCGTCGGCGGAGTGTTTTCAATAAGCTTCGAGATAGGTGATTGGATTCTCGGCATGGGGATCGGGAAGTTCCAGAAAGCCCCCGGCCAGAGGGTCCCGCGTCGTAACGCGGAACCCCGCATCGGGACTATTTCGTCAGCCTGATCACGTTCCAGGAGAGGGGACCGAAGGTCGCGGTGAGCTTTTCGCCGTCGACTTTCGCCTTGCCGGACACGGTCCTCGGCACCACCTCGTTCGGCTTCCTCGCCGTGTTCACCGCCTTCGGGTCGGCATGGTGAAGTTCGACATGCTCGGCCACTTTCAGCCCGGGGAAACCGCCGAGGACGGCCTCGAGCTCAAGCGCCTCGGTCGGCGATCGGTTGACGGCGAAAACCGTGATGGCGCCCGTTTCCGGATCGAGGACGGCCGTCGTTTCGAGGAAGGGGGTCGCCCCGTACTGTTTCGACTCGTAGGAAGGAGAGTCGACCTTGACGTCCAGCACCGTTCCTCGGCCGTATTTCGATGCGTGGAGGAAGGGGTAGAAGATGGTCTGCCGCCACGCCGACCCGCCGTTCTCGGTCATGATCGGGGCGATGACGTTCACGAGCTGGGCGAGGCAGGCGACCTTCACCCGGTCGGCGTTCTTGAGCAGCGTGATGAGGAGACAGCCGACGACGAGGGCGTCCTCGAAGGTGTAGACGTCCTCGAGCAGGGCCGGCCCGACCGTCCAGGGCTCGATCTTCCGGTCCGCGTCGTTCGAATGGAACCAAACGTTCCATTCGTCGAAGGAAAAGTTGATGGTCTTCCTGCTCCGCTTCTTCGCCTTGACGAAATCGCAGGTGGCGACGACCGACTTGATGAAATCGTCCATGCCGATCGAACAGGCGAGGAAATTCGGGAGATCGCCGTCCCTGTTCCCGTAGTAGTTGTGGAGGGAAAGGTAGTCGACCGATTCGTAGCAATTCTCGAGGACCGTCGCTTCCCAATCGGGGAAGGTCGGCATCTGGTTGTTCGAGCTGCCGCAGACGACGAGCTCGAGGGAGGGATCGAAGAGCTTGATGGCCTTCGCCACCTCGTTCGCGAGCTTGCCGTACTCGTCGGCCGTCTTGTGCCCGACCTGCCAGGGTCCGTCCATCTCGTTTCCCAGGCACCAGAGCTTGATCCCGTAGGGGTCGGCGGCGCCGTGGCTTTTCCGGAGGTCGCTCCAGTAGGATCCGCCGGGATGGTTGCAGTACTCGACCAGGTTCCGCGCGGCATCGATTCCGCGGGTTCCCAGGTTGATGGCCATCATCGCCTCGGTTCCGGCTTCCTTCGTCCACTTCATGAATTCGTCCAGGCCGAAGGTGTTCGGCTCGACGGCCCTCCAGGCGAGGTCGAGACGGCTCGGCCTCTGGGCGACCGGTCCGACCGAGTCCTCCCAGTTGAAGCCGGACACGTAATTCCCGCCCGGATACCGGACGACCGGAACATCGAGTTCCTTGATGAGCTTGAGGACATCCTTGCGGAATCCCCTCTTGTCAGCTTCCGGATGGCCCGGTTCGTAGATCCCGCCGTAGACGGCCCGACCCAGATGTTCGATGAAAGATCCGAAAACCCTATCATCGACCTTGGCAATACGGAATTCCTTGTCGACCAAAAACTTCGCTTTCATTGCAGCCTCCGCTTATCTCATATCGGGCGGGTCGCCAAATACCGATGCATTCGGCGACCCGCTAATTTTCGGGGGTTTCCCGAATCGGCCATCCGGCCCCGTCCCACTTTATCGGATTAATCTTCAGAGTCGGCGCACCGCCCAGTTCGCCGTCGTAGCTATGGTACACGAGGAACCACGTCCCGTCGACGGAACGGAAAACCGACTCGCCGCCCGGTCCCCTCCATCGTCCCCTGCCCTCAACGAGAACCGTTCCCCCGCCGTCGAGCATCGACACGCCCGCCCGGTCCTCGTAGGGTCCCGCGATGGCCCTGGACCGGCCCACCCTCACGTTGTAGGTACTGTCGGCGCCTCGGCAGCAAAAATCGTAGGACGCGAAAAGGTAGTAGTAACCCTCGCGGTATACGATGAAGGGAGCCTCGATCGCGTCGGGAGGATCGGGCCGCTTCGCGAGCGATTCGAGCCTGCCGTTCCGCAGATCGGGTTTCCCCGTTCCCGCCTCGACGCGGGCCAGCTTGATTCCGCTCCAGTAGCTCCCGAACACCAGCCAAGGCTGTCCATCGGCGTCCATGGCGAGGCTCGGATCGATCGCGTTCCAGTCGTCATCGGGAAATGACTCGACGACCTTTCCCTCATCGACCCAGTCGTAACCCGGAGCGGCGGGATCGAGGGTGAGGTTCGTGGCAAGCCCTATCTCGGAGCGGTTGGACCCGAAGGTCGAAACCGCGTAGTACAGATGATACCGTCCCTCGAAAAAGGAAATATCGGGCGCCCACGCCCCATCGGCCGCGGGAATGTCGGTCACCGTCCATATCGGCGGCATCGTGAAAACATTCCCGATCTGCTCCCAGGATCTCAGGTCGACCGAGCGGCGAATCGGGATGTTCGCGCCGGTCGAGTAGAGATAGTAGAAACCCCCGCACCGGACGATGGCGCTCGGATCGTGGACATCGAGCACGGCCCCGTCCGTCCTCAACGGACGAACGGCGGCCGCCCCGCCCATGCTCGCGCAGGAAGCGAGAACGAGGAAGGACGCCGCCGCGAGCCACGGCAGGGGTCGTCCTCCCCGGAAGAAAAAACCACCCATGGATGAACCGGTTCCCGTTCCTTACTTGATCCCCGAGGTGATGGCCACACCCTGGGCGACGCGCCGCTGGAAAATCAGGTAGAGAACGGCTGTCGGAAGGGCGGCGAGCACGGCCGAAGCGAGCTGCCTCGGGTAGGCGATGCCGTACCAGGATTGGACCTGGGTGATACCGACGGGAATCGTCATCTTCGGTGTATCGTTGATGATGATGAAGGGCCAGAAGAAGTTGTTCCACGTCCAGATGAAAAGGACGATGGCGAGAGCCCAGGTAATGGCCCAGTTGAGCGGGAGGAAGATCTTAAACAATATGCGGTATTCACCCGCACCGTCGATCTTCGCCGCATCGCTCATCTCGGGAGGCATCTGGTCGAAAAACTGCTTGTAGATAACGACCGCTATCGGCGACACCAGCTGCGGCAGGATCAGGCCCCAGTAGGTGTTCACGAGATTGAAGTTGTTCAGCATCATGAAGAGCGGCACGACGTTCGTCGCGGTCGGGATCATGAACCCGGCGAGTATCGCCATGAACACCCACCGGTATCCCCGAAACCTGATCTGGGAAAGGGCGTAGGCGGCCATCATCGAAAGGAACAGAACCACGACGACGACGACGAGGGCGGTCACGACGCTGTTGACATACCACTGAACGATGGTCGTGTTCACGATGACGTACACGAAGGCGTCGAACAGCAGAGGCTTCGGAAAAAAGGCGGGAGGAACCAGGATCGTGTTCGTATCGAGGGAGAAGGCGGTATTGACGCCCCAGTAGAGCGGGAACACCCAGGCAAAGCCGACCACGATGGTGATGATCGTGATCAGCGGGCTTATCAGCTTGTTTTTGGTGGTTTTCATTGGTCGTTCCTTACCCTCAGGAATTTTACCTGGAATACCGACGTCACGAGGATGAGAACGAACAGCGCAATGGAAATCGTCGCGGCGTAGCCTCCCCTTCCGTTCTGGAAACCCTGCACGTACATGTACTGCAGGACGACCAGGGTCTTGTTCGCGGGCCCTCCGTTGGTCAGGAGGTAGACCTGGTTGAATATCTGCCACTGAGCCAGGATCTGCAGGATCAGCACGAGAGAGGTAACCGGCCACACCAGCGGCCAGGTGATGTACCTGAAGACCTTGAACCCGGCATTCGCCCCATCGAGGGCCGCAGCCTCATAATACTCTTTCGGAATGGCCTCGAGGCCGGCGATGAAAAGGAGCATGTTGAAACCGACGGTCCACCATATCGTTACAAAAGCGACGGTCGGCATCGCCCACGTCGCATCCTGTATCCACTGTATCTTCGTATGGAGAAGGAAATTGACCACCCCGTAGCTCGAATCGAACATCCAGATCCAGATGACGGTGACGACGCTGACGGGCAGGATATAGGGAAGGAAGAAAAGGGCCTGGGCGAGGCCCCGCGCCTTGTGCAGCCTGATGAGAAGCATGGCGAAAATCAGGCCGAGGGCCGTATTCGGAATGACGCAGAGCAGCATGAAGTAGAGCGTATGAACCAGCGAAGCCCAAAAAAGCGGGTCTTTGACCAGTTGGATATAGTTCTTGATACCGACGAATTTCCCAACGCCGGCTATGTCGGAGTCGGTAAAGCTGAGAGTCAAAACTCGAAGTGTCGGATAGATCAGGAATATGATGTACATTAACGCAAAAGGCGCCAGCAAGCTGAGCGCCACAAGCCCTTGACGGCGTTTCGCTTTTTTCACCGCCGGCGAGTAGTGGATAGGTACGGAAGATGGGGTCATCATGCTCTCCCATTGAATGACTGTGTTGATCAATAGACGAAGGCCCCGCCAAAGCGGGGCCTTCGAGGAATTCAGCGAATGCTACTTCGCGGCGTCCGCGACGGAGGCTTTGAATTTCGCGATCGCGTCAGCAACCGTGATCTTTCCGCTGAGGGCCGGGAAGAAGAAGTTGTCGACATAGTCCAGGTCGGGGCAACCGACGCCGAACACGGTGCTTACCGGCTCGAAGCAGACGTCCTTGGCGGCCTGAACGGCGAACTGGTTGTTCGGCGAGAGGTTCGCCATCTCGGTGCTGTTCAGCACGGGGAGGTAGGCGGGGATATGGCCACATCCGGCCCAGATGAGGGAATGCTTCTCGACGTAGGCGACGAAGGTAAGAACGGCTTTGAGCTTCGCGGCCGTAATCGGTTTCTTCGTGTTGGTCGGGATCGCGATTTCGTGCGAATCGGCCCACGTCAGCTGGTTGTCATAGAGCTTCGGGATGGCCATGAGACCGTACTCGAAGGGGAGCTTGCCGCTCTTCTTGAGGTCGATCATCGTGGTGGCTTCCCAGTCGCCGTTGATCATGAACGCGGCCTTGCCGGAGCTGAACAGGGCGATCGCGGCGGCATAGGATGCCGAGTTCGGGATGTAGCCCTTGCTCGTCCAGTCGACCATCGTCTGGAGGGACTTGGTGCCGATGGTGTCAAGCTGATCCAGGCTGAACTTGCCGTTCGGGGTGAAGGTACCACCCTGCTGGGAGAAGAGGGTGTAGAACACTCTCCAGACCGTCGCGGAATCCTGGGAAGAGGAGAAGGCGATCGGAAGCATGCCGGTCGAATCTTTGATCTTCTGGAGGGAAGCCGTGAAGTTGTCGATGCCGGTGAGGCCCGTGGGCAGACCGTCGGCGCCGAGGAGACCGGCCTTCTTCAGGATGTCCTTGTTGTAGAAAAGGATCGAGGTATGGGTATCGAGGGGGATACCATAGATGCTTCCGGCCTTTCCATAGGCATTGCCGATAGCTTTCGACGTCGCAACGAGGGACGGGTTGAAGTCATTGAACGAAAGTCCAACGGTGTTCAGCTCGGCTTCGGTGATCGGCCGGAGGTCGCCGTCTTTGAGTCCCTTGGGGAAGTGGGAGATATGGTAGGTCATGACATCCGGGGTCTGGCCGGAAACGACGGAAGTATGAACCTTCGTATAGAAGGGATCACCCCAGCTCAACGTCGTGGCATTGACCTTGACGTCCTTCTGGCTGGCATTGAAATCGCTGATGATCTGTTTCCACCTGATTCCATCACCGCCGCTCATGAAATCCCACAACGTTACTTGAGTCTGCGCCCAGGTCAGGGCGGGGACGAGAAGAGCCAGGCAAACGAGCATGACTCCGCGTGACGCTTTCTTCATTTTCTAACCTCCATTTGAAAGTGCAAGCAATCGGAAACCCGATGCTTTTCGCAATGGACAAATCCATCACTGTTTCATAGAGCTTACACCCGAAAAATCATGCTTGTCAAATTCATTATCCGCGATATGTACCCATAAAATCGTCGAAATGTCCGTTCCCCTGTAATCAAGCGCTCGTATTTCGGACTTTTTTCACCTAAAATCGAGGAAATTACCCTAATTTGTCCGCGAAAACCATATAAAAGATTAAACAATGCTCATCTATATCAAAAATAGTTAATATATATAATAATTATTCGATACTCCGAGTCCTCATTTTTGATACCAGGGGAGCAATGGATATCACGTCCCCGATCAAATAAAAGAACTTCCCTGCAAATTCCATCGGAACACGTCTATTTTGCCGGTATATTTCACCCAAAACGGCAATCAGGATTGAATAAATATTTTGCCACTTGCTCCTTATCAGTAATTGTGTTTTAGTTTTTTGTTATGGAAGAAAATCAAAAGCTGCTGGTCATTAACCCTCATCATGACATAGAAACCCTGAAAGGCCTTTCCTCCGAGATTCGTATCCACATCTTGAACCTTCTCAGCGGCAAAAGCCTGAATGTCAATGAAATCGCGGCGACTCTCGATCTGCCCCAGTCCACGGTAGCGACGAACATCGCCATGCTCGAAGAAGTCGGGCTCATCCAGACCGAGATGGTCAAGGCGAAAAAGGGCAGCCAGAAGATGTGCCGAGCCAGCTTCGAAGAAATTCTCATCCAGTTCGGCGACGAAAAAAAAACGGACGATAAGGTCATCGAAGTCGAGATGCCGATAGGTCTGTTCACCAGCTTCGAGGTATCGGCACCCTGTGGGCTCTGCTCGACGGAGAGCATCATCGGCTACCTCGACGTGCCCGATTCCTTCCTGAACCCGGATCGCATGAAGGCGGGACTTCTCTGGTTCGAAAAAGGCTTCGTCGAATACAAATTCCCGAACAACAGTCTGTACAAGGACAAGGCGATCAAGAAACTCGAGATCGTCGCCGAGCTGTCCTCCGAAACCCCCGGAACCGACAAGAACTGGCTTTCAGACGTCACCCTCTGGCTCAACACGAAAGAGATCGGGTCATGGACCTCGCCGGGTGACTTCGGGGACAAGCGGGGCAAGCTGACCCCTGAATGGTGGAAGCTCGAGGGCTCCCAGTACGGCCTCCTGAAGCGATGGAGCGTCACCGACGACGGCTCGTTCATGGACGGCGTCCGCATCTCCGACGTGACCCTCGGCGACCTGGCCCTCCCCGAACACCACTCGATTCGGGTGCGAATGGGCGTGAAGGACGACGCCGAGCATCTCGGCGGCCTCAATATCTTCGGCAAGGGTTTCGGCAACTACAATCAGGCCATCGTCCTGAGGCTCTATTTCGACTGAACCGGGCCGTCAAGGAAAGGTTTTACAGATCGCGGTTTTCCGGTTATGCTCAAGTCATGGGAAACGAAAAGCGGCGATCGAAGCGATTTACCCTTCACCAGCTCATCGAGGTTTCATACGAAGGCGATCTGTTCGTCCGGGCCGAGGGCGTGGACCTGTGCGAAAACGGGATACTCTGCAAGACGGACCCGAAGCTCGAGGTCGCCTTCCCCGTGTATCTCATCCTGAAACTGGAACTCCCGAATCAGGCCGAGCCCGTTTTCATCAAGACCGACGGCAAGGTCGTCCATGCGGAAATCCGGGATGACGGCTACTACGCCGGAATCGAATTCGACGAGCTTCCGATGGGGCAGGCGACGGAGCTGAAGCATTATCTTGAAACCCTCGACTGAACCGCAAAATCCGGCAGGAGGACTGAGACCGGTCACCGGAAGGACCCTCGGCGAGGATATCGCCGTTTCGGTCGTCGACGGATTGGGCGCCGTTCTCGGTGTCGCGGCGCTCGCCCTTCTCGTCATCAGGGCCTCGAGACTCGGAAGCGTTCTCGCCGACGTATCATACTCGGTCTACGCCTCCTCCCTCGTCTTCTATTTTGGCGCATCCTGCCTATTCCACGCGCTTTCGGGCGAAAACGCGAAGCGGGTCTTCAGGGTATTCAGCCACGCGGGAGCCTACTTCGTGATCGCCGGCACGACGACGCCCGTCATGCTGATCTCGGTTCGCGGGGCCTGGGGATGGGCACTCGCCGGGGTATCCTGGGCCGTCGCCATCCTCGGCATCGTCTTCTCCTCGCTTTTCCTGGGCAAACTCAGGGGACTTTTCCTCGGGCTCTACTTCCTGATCGCCTGCCTCCTCGTCGTCGCCATCAAGCCCCTCGTCACGTCCATCGAGCGCCAGGTTCTCGCCTGGCTCGTCTCGGGCATCGTCGCCTTCCTCGTTTCGGGCGTCTTCCGCCGCGTCAAGTCAGTCCCGAGCGCCTACGTCGCCGCCCACTGCTTCGCCCTCGCCGGCAGCGTCCTCCAGTTCTTCGGCATGCTGAAGCTGACCTAGGAGGCCGTTGAAGGTCCCGCATTTCCACACCCCGCAGGCGCCGGTTCGCCGGAACGTTTCCGTCGCCGCCCGAACCCGTTGTTTCTTTACACCGGCATCCATTCCGGCTATAGTAGTACCGGCATGGCAGATTTCGTCCACCTCCACGTTCATTCGGATTTCTCGCTCCTCGACGGGGCCTCCTCGATCAAGACGCTCATTTCCCGTGCGAAAGAGCTCGGGATGAAGCATCTCGCCCTGACCGACCATGGCAACATGTTCGGGGCCCTGAAATTCTACAAGGAATGCAAGGCCGCGGAGATCAACCCCATCATCGGGAGCGAGTTCTACGTCGCCCCCGGTTCGCGGACGAACAAGGCGAGCGGCGAAAAGACGACCAAGTACTACCACATGATCCTGCTGGCCAAGGACGCCGAGGGCTACCGGCACCTGAGCCACCTGTCGTCCCTGTCTTTCATCGAGGGCTTCTACTACAAGCCCCGGATCGACGACGAGCTCCTGGAGCGCTACCACGAGCACCTGATCTGCCTCTCGGCCTGCCTCGGGGGCGAGATCCCCTCCCTCATCCAGTCGGGCAGGCTCGAGGACGCCGAGAAAAAGGCGGTCTACTACGATACCCTGTTCGGGCGGGGGAGCTTCTACCTGGAGCTCCAGGACCACGGCATCCCCGAGCAGAAAACGGTGAACGCCGCCCTCGTCCAGATATCGAAGAAAACCGGCATTCCCCTCGTCGCCACGAACGACCTCCACTACTGCTACAAGGAAGACTCGGCGGCCCAGGACATCCTCCTCTGCATCGGCACGAAGAAAAAGCGGAACGAACCGGGAAGGATGCACTTCTTCTCCCCCGAGTTCTACCTCAAGTCGGGCGAGGAGATGGCCGCCCTGTTCCCGGACCAGCCGGAGGCCCTCGAAAACACCCTGAAAATCGCCGAGGCCTGCCATGTGGAGATCGCACTCCCGGGACCGAAGCTGCCCGACTTCGTCATCCCTTCCACGTTCAAGGACACGGCCGAGTACCTGAGGCACCTTACCTACGAGGGGCTCGCGAAGCGCTACGGCACGATCACCGACGAGATCAGGCAGAGGGCCGACTACGAGCTCGGGGTCATCATCAAGATGGACTTCACCGGCTACTTCCTCATCGTCTGGGACTTCATCAACT
>DBTK01000029.1:0-198 GCA_002307015.1 Spirochaetaceae bacterium UBA1318 | reverse complement strand
TCGTCTGGGACTTCATCAACTGGGCGAAGGAACACGGCATCCCCGTCGGGCCGGGCCGAGGCTCGGGCGCGGGCTCCATCGTCGCCTACTCCATCCGGATCACGGACATCGATCCGCTGAGGTACAACCTCCTTTTTGAGCGCTTCCTGAACCCGGAACGGATCTCGATGCCCGACTTCGACGTGGACTTCTGCTTCG
>DBTK01000055.1:47868-48103 GCA_002307015.1 Spirochaetaceae bacterium UBA1318 | reverse complement strand
CGATGCAGCAGGCGCCGCAGCCGGGACGGCAGGAAAACTCAGGATCATCGTCCCGTTGGTTATTCATGTCGGATTGTATCATGGCGAAACGGGTCCAAGGAAGCGGGCTTCTTGACGAGAGACGAATTCCGGTGTAGATTCGTGGTGGTTTCGCCGGCGCCGGAAACGGTATCGGGTCGGCAGGCTCATACGGACGATTAACTCAGCGGAAGAGTGCTACCTTCACACGGTAGAA
>DBTK01000055.1:34860-47625 GCA_002307015.1 Spirochaetaceae bacterium UBA1318 | reverse complement strand
AGAGTGCTACCTTCACACGGTAGAAGTCACTGGTTCAATCCCAGTATCGTCCATCGATCCTCAGTAAGCGCACAGTTCCCGCCGCCGATTCTAATCTGACAGTACCGAATTCCCGAGTCCCTTCAGTCCATACAGGGTCGCTTTCTGCATGACTTCGGTGTAGCTGTCCCGTTCGATGAGCCTGAATTCGCTTTCCAGGTAAACCTGCTGCCTGACCTGGGGTTCGATATACCATCCCTGATATTCGACAATTGCATGGTTCTCGCTCGCGTCGTTGAGTCTGATAATGCAGAGATAGGCGTCAGGCCCCAGCAGGTAGCACATATAGACCGAGAAGTCCGAGCAATTGCCGCCGCCGTCTCGCGTGAACTCGGTGGGACTCTTCCAGTAGGAATCATACCGGGCCTTGTATTCATACTGGGATAGCTTCGTCCAGGCGGCGGAAAGGCTTTCCGACTTTATCCGGTAGTTATGAAGGTTCATGGCGAAGGGAGTGGAACAGGCGGAGAGCAGCACGACCAGCAGACCCAGGAGGGCTTTCGCCGGACCCGAGACAACTGAATGATTGAACCGATACAGGAAACGAAGGGAACAATGCATATCTCAATATAAGCTATTTTCTCTAATATGTAAAGTATATCAAAACATGGGTTGGGAAACGTTCACGAGGACAATCCGAGGGGGATGGGCCATAGGGACCGGCTCTTGTTTCGCAAGGGGGCGCCGGGATGCCCGACAATCTCGTCGGGAACGGCTGTCCCCGATACGAAAAAACAAAAAAGACTTGCCTTCGAGTATACTCGAAGCTGTACCTTTACTTCGGTGAGCCGAGGCTCAGGTCCCGACCACCACAGAACAGGAGGATATTGATAATATGGAAAAGATCGTCATACCGAATACGAACCTACGGGTTTCCCGGCTCGTTGCCGGCTGCATGGGTTTAGGCGGGGGTTGGGACAAGGGAACCGTCCTCACGAAGGAACACGAGACCCAGGCTCGAAAATTTCTCGACAAGGCCCTTGAGCTCGGCATCAACTTCTTCGACCACGCGAACATCTACGCGGTCGGACGGGCGGAAGAGGTGTTCGGACGAGTCATGAGCGAGCAGCCCGGGCTTCGCGAGAAGATCGTGATCCAGTCGAAATGCGGCATCAGGTGGGCCGACGATCCCCCCGGATCCCCCCAGCGCTTCGATTTCAGCTACGAGAACATCGTCTCGGCCGTCGACGCCATCCTTCGCCGCCTCGGCACGGACTACCTCGACATCCTCCTCCTCCACAGGCCCGACGTGCTCTGGGAGGGAGAGGAGGTCGCCAGGGCTTTCGCCGAACTCAAGGCCGCCGGCAAGGTCAAATACTTCGGCGTGTCGAACCAGAACAGGGCGTGGATGGAGTACCTCCAGAGCTTCCTCCCCGATCCCCTCGTCGCCAACCAGCTTCAGATGAGCCTTCTCCACCACGGCTTCGCCGAGGTGGGCATCTCCTTCAACCAGGCGGCTCCAGGCTATCCCGACGGATGGGAGGGAGTGGTCGAGTATTGCCGCCTCAAAGGCGTTTCGCTCCAGGCCTGGAGCCCCCTCGACCGCGGGGCGCTCACGGGAGGCGACCTCTCGAAGCTGCCCGAGTCTGCCAGGAAGACGGCGGCCCTCGTCAAGAAGTACGCCGATGCGCGCGGGGTGCCGGCCGAGGCCGTCGCCCTCGCCTGGCTCCTCAGGCACCCGGCGAAGATCGTGCCGATCCTCGGCACCTCGAGGCCGGATCGTCTCGAGGCCTGCGCGAAATCCCTCGAGGTGAACCTGAGCCGAGAGGAGTGGTACAGCCTGTTCGAGTCGGCACGCGGGAAGGCGATGCCGTAATCGCGTCGGACCCGGGCCCGCGGGCCTTTCGCCTGCGGGTTTCGGGCCCGGTCTTTGGGGCCGTAGATCGGCCGTATCCCATCGGAACGAATGGATTCACGAATCGAGGCACAGAATGGCGTATACAATTAAGGATGCGGCAGCCCTCACGGGGCTCAGCGCGTACACGATCCGCTACTACGAGGATTCGGGCATCGTCTCAGTCGGCAGGGACGAGCACGGCAACCGGATCTTCGATGAGGCCGACCTCGAGTGGCTGCGGTACGTCACCTGCCTCAAGGTCACCGGCATGTCCATCGCCCAGATGCGTCACATCGCCGAGCTGACCAGGGAAGGCGACGCGTCGATCCCCGAACGCCGAAGGATGCTCGAGGCCCACCGAAAGGAATTGCACCTGAGGATGGACGCCCTCCACGAGGCTACCGACTGCCTCGAGCACAAGATCGCCTGCTACGCCTCGATGGAGGAAAGGCTCGCGAGCGCGGGAGTCCGCAGAAAGGAAGCGACGACCGCATAGGAACCGTTCGCCTGGCGACGGACCCGCCCCTTGCCACCCCCGACCCCCGACGGCTACAATCCCGCCATGCATCCCCAGCTCAGCCCCATCGCGTTCGCCCTTCTTGCCCTCGCCGGGGGAATCGCCGGTTTCGTCGACAGCATCGCGGGGGGAGGCGGCATGATCAGCCTGCCGGCCCTCCTCGCGGCAGGATTGCCTCCCCACCTCGCCCTGGGCACCAACAAGCTTCAGTCCAGTTTCGGCAGCCTGACAGCCTCGCTCCGGTACCGAGCCGCGGGCATCGTCCGGTTCCGCGACATGGTCCCGGGAATCGCCGCCACCGCGATCGGGGCGGGCCTCGGGGCCCTCGCGGTCGGCGCCGTGGATTCGGGCGTCCTTCGCCTCCTCATCCCGGTTCTCCTCCTCGCGATCCTCGTCTTCCTCGTGCTCCGCCCCCGTTTCGGCCTCAGGCAGGAAGAGAGCCGTGTCGGCTGGATACCCTTCTGGATCATCGCCGGACTCATCTTGGGCTTCTACGACGGGTTCTTCGGACCGGGCACGGGGACCTTCTGGGCCATGGCCCTCGTGGGACTCGCGGGACTCGACATGAGGGGAGCGACCGCGCATACGAAGGTCGCCAATTTCACGAGCAACGTCGTCTCGCTCGCCGTTTTCCTTTCCGCCGGGACCGTGATCATGACCCTCGGCCTGGCCATGGGAGCCGCGCAGGCCGCCGGAGCCTGGGCGGGAAGCCGCATGGCCCTCAGGAAGGGGGCCGGTTTCATCCGCATCGTCACTCTCGCGGTAACCGGAGCGATGATCGTCTACATCGTGATACGCTACTGGATCGGAGCCTGGTTTCCCTCCTGACGAAGGGCGGTCCGGAAGCGGCGATCATGATTTCGTTTTTTTCTTGTTAAAAAACGGTTAGCTGGGTATCTTCTCTTAATCACAATCCACGATTGCGATGAAAATTTTCGGTTCACGGAAGCACCAATGGGCAGCATCATTCATGTCGTCAATTCCGATTTCGGAAACTCGCACTGTTTCGGCATCCATTCCTGGAATATCGCGGAGGGACTCGAAAACCCCGGCGATCTCATCGTCTTCGCCCGCTCGAACGCCAGAAAGAAAAATCGCGGCTACGACGTCAGGCCGATCGGACTCGGCCGGTTCGCCGGCAGGCTGCTGAAGGCGGCGAACCTCTACGTCTCGAGAAGAATACCGAACAGAAAGATCGAGAACGTGAAATTCACGGACGACCTGAGGCGGTCCCTCCAGACCATGGACCCCGCGTCCATCTCCGTCATCCATTCCTGGAACTTCACGCCGGACATCATCGCAGCGATGAAACAGAGGAACCCGGAAATCGTCGCCTTCGCCTCCTACACGATGGGCCTCGGCCCGTCTGAGGTGGAGCGGCATTCCGAGGCCCCGATCATCGCCGCGTACGACTACCTTTTCGCCCCTTCCGAATACGTCCGCGGAACCCTCGTCGCCTCGGGCATCCCGGAGGAGAGGGTCATCGTCGCCCAGTACGGGGTCGATCCCGAACGGTTCAGGCCCTCCCCCTCCCCCGATTTCGACGGAATCTTCCGGGTCGCGTTCGCGGGCCAGATCTGCAGGCGGAAGGGAATTCCCATGCTCGTCGAGGCATGGAACGAACTCGCCCTCCCGAACGCGGAACTGAACCTCTACGGCAGGCCGGACAAGGGGCTCATCGGGCTCCTCGGGGCGTCTCGAAAGAACGGGGTCTTCGTTCGCGGCTTCGTGGACACGGCGGTTGCCCTGCCGAAAAACCAGCTCTTCGTCTTTCCCTCTTCCCAGGAAGGCTCGGCCAAGTCTGTGTACGAGGCCCTCGCCTGCGGGCTGCCGGTCATCACCACGCCGAACTCGGGTTCCGTGGTCAGGGACGGCGTCGAGGGCTTCCTGATCGAGCCGAACGACAAGGAGGCGCTGAAGGAGAGGATCCGTTTCTTCTACGACGAGAGGCGACGGTTGGGGGACTTCGGGCGCGAGGCGAGGCGTGCCGGCGAGTACTATACCTGGAAACGCCATGTGGCCACCGTCATCGCAGCCTACCGGGAACGGAAACCGGTTCTCCTCCTCAAGCCCTAGCGGGGCAGCGAATCCCCATGTTTCGGCGACCAGAGGCGAGCCTCGCCATCGAGGTCATATGGAAGATATTCAACGATCCAGCGAGCTGAAAGCGTTCCGCGTGCGATCAATATCCTCCACGACGCTTTCATTTCCATGCAACATTCGGGTATAATCGCCGGAAATGAGGCTTGGCTCGGAAGTCGAAAACTTCAGGCCACGCACTATACGGAGGTTTTCCTTGATCACTGTCGAACATCTCACCAAAGAGTACGGCAAACGGAAAGCCGTCGACGATATCGGTTTCACGATACCGGACGGGGAAATCGTCGGCTTCCTCGGCCCGAACGGGGCCGGCAAGACGACGACCATGAACATCATCACGGGCTACATATCGGCGACCTCGGGCTCGGTCGTCATCGACGGGCTGGACATCCTCGAGAATCCCGAAGAGGTCAAACGTAAAATCGGCTACCTGCCGGAACAGCCGCCCCTCTACGGCGACATGACGGTGGACGAGTACCTCGGCTTCGTCGCCGAGCTCCGGGGCATTCCGAAAAAGGAACGGTCGGGTGCGAGAGACGAGGCGATGGAACTCGTCGCGGTCGCCGACGTGAGGACCAGGCTCATCAAGAACCTGTCCAAGGGCTACCGGCAGAGGATAGGCCTCGCCCAGGCCCTGATCGCGAAACCCAGAATCCTGATCCTGGACGAGCCGACGGTCGGCCTCGACCCGAAACAGATAGCCGAGATCAGGGACCTGATTTCCAAGATCGGCAAGGAAAGGACGGTCATCCTCTCGTCCCATATCCTGCCCGAAGTGAGTGCGGTATGCCATCGGGTGATGATCATCGACCGCGGCAGGATCATAGCCGACGGAAAACCGGAGATGATATCCTCCGGGCTCGAGGGCAGGAACCGCGTTTCGGTCAGGGTCGCCTGCGCAAAGAGCGCCGAGGCGAAAACTCTCCTCGAGGGGATAGCCGGCATCGAGACGGTGACGGATTCGGGTTCCATCGAGGACGGAAGCTTCGACTTCGTCGTCGAGGCCAAGCCCGAGGCCGACGTCCGCAAGGACATCTTCTTCGCCCTCTCCAAGGCATCGCTTCCTCTCCTGGGCATGAGGGTCGTCGACCTGACGCTCGAGGAAGTTTTCCTCAGACTCACCACCCGCGAAGGGGAGGAGGCATAACATGGGCGCGATATTCAAACGCGAACTCCGGTCCTACTTCACCTCGCCCTCGGGCTACATCTTCCTGGGGCTTTTCCTTCTGCTTTCGGGCATCTATTTCTCGTTCGGGGTCATCCTCTCAAGGAGCTCCGACTTCTCGGCCTTCCTCGATTCCGTTCGCTTCATATTCCTCATCATCGTTCCGATCCTGACCATGAAGCTCATGTCGGAGGAGACGAGGCAGAAGACCGACCAGCTCCTCTACACGAGTCCCGTCGGCATCGGGAACATCGTCCTCGGGAAATTCCTCGCGGCCTTCGTCCTCTTCCTCGCCGCCTTCGCGGTGATCCTGTGCTACTCGATCGTGATCATCGTCTTCGGCGACTTCAAGGTCTGGGAATCGATCGGCGCCTCCCTCGGCTTCATCCTGATCGGCGGCTGCTTCATCGCGGTCGGCGTCTTCATCTCGACGATGACGGAAAGCCAGACGGTCAGCGCAATCGCGACCTTCGCCGTGCTGCTCCTGTTCTGGATCCTCGAGCCCCTCAAGTCGGGCCTTCCCCAGGACCAGACCTCGGGCATCGTGTTCGCCTGCATCCTCGCGGCCCTCGCGGTCTACGCCCTCTTCACGGCGACGAAGGACCGCCTCGTCGCGGGAATCTCCGGGATCGTCCTCGTCGCCGCGATCGCCCTCACGGCCATCTTCATGCCGGCTGGGTACTCGGGCTTCATCGCGGCCGTCCTCGGCTGGTTCTCGCTCCTGAAGCGGCAGCAGAGCTTCTCGCTCGGCCTGCTCAGGCTGGACGACACGGTCTACTACGTTTCCTTTATCTTCGTGTTCCTGTTTCTCAGCGTTCGCTTCATCGAGAAGCGGCGCTGGATGTAGAAGGAGTCGAGTGAAATGAACAGCAAGAAATCAGACGCTTCGAACAAAACCCGGCTTCGTCACGGAGGCTACGCCGCGATTATGACGGTCATCGTCGTGGCGGCTGTCGTCGTCGCGAACCTCGTGGTGGGGACCATCCCCCTCAAGCTCGACCTCACCTCCAAGAAAATGTTCAGCCTCTCCGACCAGACCCTGTCCGTCCTCAAGGGCCTCAAGGAGGACGTCACCATTTTCGGGATGTTCAAGCCGGGAGAAGAGCCCTCGAACATCTCCGAGGTCCTCGTCCGCTACCGAGACGCCTCGCACCGCGTGAAGCTCGAGAGCCTGGACATCGAAAAGAACCCGGCCTTCTCCAAGAAGTACGATACGACCGGGGCCGGCATCTCCCCCGGCAGCCTCGTCATCGTCGCTAAGGACTCCGGCCGGTCCAAGGTGATTTCCTACCGCGACCTCTATGACGTCCAGGTCGATCCCCAGACCGGCCAGTCCCAGATCCAGGGCGTGTCCATCGAACAGCAGGTCACTGGCGCCCTCCTCTACCTCGGCTCGGGCCGCGTCTCGAAGCTCTACGAGCTCACCGGCCACGGGGAGGATTCCTTCCAGGACCTCGGACTTTCGGACGAGCTCCGCAAGGAGAACTACGACGTCGCCAGCGTCAACCTCACGACGACGAAGGACATCCCCGCCGACGCCGACATCCTCGCCGTGGTATCCCCCAAGACCGACATCCAGGCCACGGAGGCCATGGCGATCAAGGCCTTCCTCGACAAGGGCGGAAACGCCCTCCTGCTGCTGGACCTCCAGCAGAAAGAGGCGGCCAATCTCGAAAGCGTGATCAACCTCTACGGCCTCAAGACCCTCCGCGGCTTCGCCCTGGAAGGCTCTGACGACCACCACATGAGCGGGAATCCCGTCTTCCTCTTCCCGGATTTCGCCGACCACGCCATCCTTACCCCGATCAAGCAGCAGAAATACCCGGTCATGATGCCGGCGGCCCTGGGCCTGGACCTTTCGCAGAACGCGAAGCAATACCTGAGGATAGCCCCGCTCTTGAAGACGACCTCGAATTCCTGGCTCCGCACCGACCTCAGCAACAATTCCGAGACCAGGATCGCGAGCGACAAGAGCGGCCCCATCGTCCTCGCCTACGCGGTCGAATCGCGGAAGGACGACCCGGCGGCGAAGGTCACCCGCATCGTGACGGTCGCGAGCTCCCGTTTCGTCAATCCGAACATCCTGCCGCAGTTTCCGGGCAACAAGGAATTCTTCATGAACTCCCTGGGCTGGATCCAGAACAGAAGCGATAGCCTCTCGCTGAGACCCAAGAGCCTCTACGTCCTGCCCCTGCAGCAGAACGGACTCCAGGCCGCGCTCTCGATCGGCCTGATCGCCATCGTCATTCCCTTCGGCCTCCTGATCGCCGGGTTGATCGTATGGCTCAAGAGGAGACACCGGTAATGCGCAGGAACCTGATCATCGCGGCCGTGGCACTGGTCGTCTTCGCCGGCGCCTACGCCTTCGTCACGGTCGCGAAACCCTTCGACAAGAAACCGGCAAAATCCGGCGAGGCCGCCCAGGCGGCCCTGCCGGCCATCCTCGACGCCGGATCGAAGAAGCTGAAGTCGGTCACGATCACCCCGGCGACCGGGGCGGGCTTCACGATCGAGAAAACGGGCGAGGCTTACCGGGTAGCCGGAAACCCGGGCTTCGAGCTGGACAAGGACAAGGCCGAGACCCTCTTCTTCGCCTTCACCGGCATGGCCCCCAAGGAAGTGATCGACGCCAATCCGAAGGCTGTCGGCGACTTCGGCCTGGACAAGCCTAAAACCGCCGAGGCCCTTCTCGAGGACGGGACGAAGCTCCGCCTCGAGATCGGCTCCAAGACCCCGGGAGGGGACTGGTACGTCCGCGCCGCGAACTCGGAGACAGTCTACTCCCTCGATTCCTACCAGGGGGACAACCTCGCCGCCTCCCTCGCCGACTACCGCCAGAAAAACTACCCGACCGTCGATCCCCAGAAGATCACCGCCCTGACGATCAAATCGGAAGGACGCACGATCCGCATCGTCAACCGTCCCGAACCCATCGATCCTACCGCCATGACGACGCTCACGCTGGAAAGCCCCTTCCGCAAGCCCTACCCCGTCGACTCGGACGCATTCACGGCCATCGCGAAGGAAATCCCGACGAGCCTCGCCGTCCAGGGCTTCGTCGACAGTCCGGGCCCCCTTGCGACCTACGGACTGGACTCGCCCAGGGCCGAGGCCGAGGTCAGGGACGAGACAGCCGATTTCCGCATTCTCGTCGGAAAGGAAGCGGGCCCCGATTCGGTCTACGTCAAATTCCCCGACAAAAAAACGGTGTTCAAGGTCGCCAAGTCCGACGTCGCCTTCATCAAGGACGCCATTCCCTTCAAGCTCCTGAGCAAGCTCGGCATGCTCGTGAATATCGACAAGGTCGAGGACCTCCGGTTCACCGTCGGAGGGGACTCATTCGACCTGAGGATGAAGCGAACCCCGACCACGACCAAGAAGGCGGACGGAACGATGGAAGAGAACGTCGACTACTCCGTGAACGGCAAGAAGGTCGAGGAGAAGGCGTTCAAGAGCGTCTACCAGGCCATCATCGGCATCGGCTTCGAGGGGGAGATCGGAAAGCCCTTCCCCGTCGCGGGGAAAAAGCCCGAGGCCACCGTGCTCTTCACACTGAAGGGCGGTGCGGGCGAGGTCCGCTTCTCCTTCTATTCGGCGAATGCCGACTTCTACGCCTTCTCGGGCGGAACCGACCCCGAGTTCCTCATCACGAAATCCCAGGTTTCCGACGCGGTTTCCGCGATCAAGAAAACCCTCACCGAAAAAACGGCGCAGTGAGATTGGAGCCCGCACCACACGGCGGGGACCCAATCGTAAATTACGTCCGGAAGGCCCTTCGGGGCTTTCCGGACGGCTCCGCCGCGCCAGCCCCGCTCGCCGGATGGATTTTCCGCAGACACGGGGATTTCACCATCAAAAACCGAAAAATCGATGCGGTTAAGATTTATTAGCACAAAGAATTATTTCCGAATCCTTTGAAAGCCGTGGTATTATCGACCTATACTGAAGACTGACCGTATAAACGAACTGCCGGCAGTCACACTTCACGGTCCCGAAAAAACTCGGAGGTATCCATGTTTTCCCAGATGACGACCGCACGAAAACTCGCCCTGTCCTTTACGTTCATCGGCATCCTCTTTTTCGGACTTGCCGCCTTTTCGGTGTACACCTTCGAGAAGTTGGGCACGAGCGTTTCCTACGTCGTGAAGGACAAGCTGCCGAAGGTCATCCTCATCAATTCCCTCATCAAGCTCATCTCCTCCAACAACGAATCCTTCATGAGGATGATCCTCGCAGATCCGGCGACGGAGAGCGGAAGGAAACTCATCGCCGACGAGATGGACGCGAGGACGAAACGGACGGCTCAGGCCTCGGATCTTCTCGCCCAGCTGAAGGACTCCGTGAAAACGGCCGAGGGGCGCGGGCTCGACGACGCCATCGAAAGCGCACGCTCGGAATATCTGGACGCATCGACGAAAATCATGAGCCTTGTCGGCACCCCGGGAAACGCCGACGTAACCCTGTACTTCGGCGCCTACAGCACCACCAAAAACACCTACATGAAAGCCCTGGAGGACATGGCCACCTTCCAGGAGAAGGGTGCCAACGACTCCGGCGCCCTCGCCGTCGGCTCGGCGTCCTCGGCCGCCATCCTCGTCCTCATCGTCGGAAGCGTCGCCCTCATCGTCGTCATCCTCATCTCGATCCTCATCTCGCGGAATATCGGCACCGCCGTCAGGACCCTGATCGACGAGGCCAGGAAGCTCACCGACGCGGCCGTCGAGGGCCAGCTCGCCATCAGGGCCGATCCGGCCAGGCTCGGCGTCGAATTCAGGCCCATCCTCGTCGGCTTCAACAAGACCCTGGACGCCGTCGTCGGCCCCCTCGACGTCGCCGCCGTCTGCGTCGCCAGAATCGCCATCGGCGACAATCCGCCGCCGATCACCGACGAGTACCGCGGCGACTTCAACGCCATCAAGACCAACCTCAACGCCCTCATCGAGGCGATGAACCGCATCACCGAGGTCGCCAACCACATGGCTTCAGGCGACCTCACCATCCAGGTCTCTCCCCGATCCGAGAAGGACGAGCTGATGAAGTCCATCGCCTCCATGCTCGTACGCCTGGCCGAGGTGGTGAGTGAGGTCAAGTCGGCCGCCGACGGCCTCAACAAGGGAAGCCAGGCCCTGAGCGACAGCGCCCAGGGGCTTTCCCAGGGGGCCTCGGAGCAGGCCTCGAGCGCCGAGGAGGTTTCCGCCGCCGTCGAGCAGATGTCAGCGAACGTGAAGCAGAACGCGGACAACGCACTCCAGACCGAAAGCATCGCCAAGAAGGCGGCCAAGGATGCCGAGGAGGGAGGGACCGCCGTCGCCCAGACCGTCTCGGCCATGAAGGACATCGCGGCCAAGATCGGGGTCATCGAGGAGATAGCCAGGCAGACGAACCTCCTGGCCCTGAACGCGGCCATAGAGGCGGCGAGGGCGGGAGACGCGGGACGGGGCTTCGCGGTGGTGGCGAGCGAGGTGAGGAAGCTCGCCGAACACAGCCAGATAGCCGCGAGCGAGATCACGGCGCTCTCGACCAGGAGCGTCGCCATAGCCGAACGAACGGGAACCCTCCTCGACGGGCTGATCCCGGACATCAAGAAGACGGCCGAGCTCGTCCAGGAGATCAGCGCGGCGAGTTCGGAACAATCGTCGGGCACCGACCAGATCAACAAGGCGATCATGCAACTGGACACGGTCATCCAGTCGAACGCCTCCGCGTCGGAGGAACTCGCCTCGACGGCCGAGGAGCTCCAGGGCGGAGCCCTGAGCCTGAACGAGGCCATCGGGTTCTTCTCGGTGTCGGCCTGCGAGGATGTCGATCCGGAACCGGCGAGGCAGACCCCGGCGAGGCAGGCTGCGAGACCCCAGAACGCCCAGAAGAAAACCCTGGTGAGGAGACCGGGCAACACCGGCATGGCCCTGCCCCCTCCGCCGCCTTCGGCACGGCCGAGCGAAGGCGATTTCGAGGAGTTCTGAAAAAAAAGGCCCGACTCCTCGACGAGGAACCGGGCCCGGGAAGCAACTTTTAGATTGCGTTTTATCGCAAATTTCCGGCGGCGCCGGGCCAACAGGAAACCCGGCGCTACCTCTGGCTCGACCTAGATGGCGTCATCTCCGGTAGCGCCGGTCCTGATCTGGTATGCGTCCTCGATCGGATAGACGAAGATCTTTCCGTCGCCGATCTCGCCGGTTCTCGCGACATCGGCTATCGCCTTGATGATGGACTTCACGTCCTTGTCCTTGACGACGATCTCCATCTTGACCTTTGGCAGGAGTGAAACGCGATAGGTTTCTCCCCGCCACTGCTCGACGATTCCCTTCTGCTTGCCGTACCCCTCGATCTCCGTGACCATGACGCCGGGGCAGCCGGCAGCTTCTAGGGCCACGCGGACCTCTCCGACCTTCTCCGGCCGGACAATCGCTTCTATTTTCTTCATTACTTGCTCCCTCCGTTGGAATTCACGCGGACGATCGGGGTCTCGGAAAACTTGTCCATCTTTACGCCGGAATACCCGACGACACCCATCTCCGGTATATCAAGTCCGGCCATTTCAGTCGCCGGGCTCACCCTCATGCCATGGGTAAGGAGACCGGCAAGCTTGAATACCAGGAATCCGATGATGCCGACATAGACGAGGTTGGCCACCAATCCGATGCACTGGGCCCAGAGCTGGGAGGCATCGCCGTAGAAAAGCCCGCGGACCGTTCCCTTGACGCCGTTCCATCCGTCGCCATAGGTTCCGTCGGCGAAGAGTCCAAGGGAGATGACGCCCCACGCGCCGTTGCAGCCGTGAACCGCGATGGCGCCGACGGGATCGTCGACCTTGAGCTTGCGTTCGAAGAAGAAGGCCGCCTCGACGACGAGGACGCCGGAAACGACGCCTATGATGGCGGCCCCGCCGGGACTGACAAAGGCGCAGGGCGCGGTGATCGCCACGAGGCCGGCGAGCATACCGTTGAGCATCATGCTCGGGTCGGGTTTCTTGGAGCGCACGAACCACATCCAGACCGTGGCCATGACGGCGCCGGTCGCCGAAGCAAGCATGGTGTTGGTCGCGACGACGCTGATGCGGAGGTCGGAGCCTGCCCAGGTGGAGCCGGGGTTGAAGCCGAACCAGCC